>JBAQRU010000060.1:0-20109 GCA_049296025.1 Lysobacteraceae bacterium
CGCAGCGCAACTCCATCATTCAATCAAGGCATGCGTATTCGTCGACTTGTGTGGAACTGCCGCCCCGTTTAACGAGCATTTCGCTGGTTGCTGGCAATGGTGGAGTTGCGCTGCGCTTACTCCACCCTGCTCGCTCTCAGCTAATATCTAAGTAAGTTTTGAACTTCTGCACAACCACCTTCTTAATCAGCTGGTCCGTCAACCAAACATTTTCTTCGTGAATCTTATTTGTAACGCCTTCATGATCATAACCTACTGCCTGCCCATTTCCCTGAACATGCGAATTGTACTGTCTATTGGCGCTGTAAAGAGAGATGGACCGAGTCCGTATCATTTCAATATAGCTTGGAATATCTTCTTTAAAAAGAAAAACCGCCTCAGAAGTTGCTGCTGAAAATTTAGAAATATCCTCAATGCTTATATTCGCATCCCTTGCAATAATATTGAGCAATTTTACTGTTTCATCATAGACTCGGAACCTTCTGTCATAAACATCAGTTTTGACCTTCAGCGCATTTGTTTTCCACTGCTGCCATGCAATAAATACAGCAATAGATGCAATGAGTGGCGTCATAAATGCAGTCATTATTTCTATAAAAGACTTCATATCAGTGCTCACTTTTAAATTTTATATCCCGTATGAATCGCCACAATCCCCGCCGATAGATTCTTGTACGAGCACCGCGAGAACCCCGCTGCGTCCATCATGCCCTTGAGCTGGTCCTGCGGCGGGTGCTTGCGAATCGATTCGGCGAGGTACTGGTAGCTGTCGCTGTCCTTGGCGAACAGTTTGCCGAGCTGCGGCAGGATCTTGAACGAGTGGAAGTCGTAGATCGGTTTGAACCATTCGGCGGTGACTTCGGAAAATTCCAGTACGCGGGCCTGGCCGCCGACGCGCAGCACGCGGTACATCTCGCGCAGGGCGGCGTCCTTGTCGGTGACGTTGCGCAGGCCGAAGGCGATGGTGACGAGGTCGAAGCTGGCGTCGGGGAACGGGAGTTTTTCGGCGTTGCACTGCACGTACTCGAAACCACGGACGTTGCCGCGGTCGGTCATGCGGTCGCGGCCGACGCGCAGCATCGCGCCGTTGATGTCGCCCAATACCAGCTCACCGTCGTCGCCGACGCGGTCCTTCAGCAGCGCGGCGATGTCGCCGGTGCCGCCCGCAAGGTCAAGCACGCGGTCGCCGGGGCGCACCTGCGCGGTGGCGACGAAATAGCGTTTCCAGACCCGATGGATGCCGAGGCTCATCAGGTCGTTCATCAGATCGTAATTGCCGGCGACCGAGGAGAACACTTCGCCGACGAGTTTCTGTTTCTCGGCGACGGGGACGTCGCGGAAACCGAAGTGGGTGGTGTCGGCGGGTTTGCTGTCGGCGGGCGTGCTGGGCGTGACGGCGTCGGAATCGTTGGGCGTGTTCATGCCGCCAGTTTAACGCGCCGCCCTGCCCCGACGGCTCAGTTCACAATCACCCGCAGCACGCAGACGTGGGTGATTTTCGCGGCCGGTTCGTCGGCTTCGCCACGGGTGTGGACGGTCAGCGACAGCCCTTCGCGCTCGAAGCTTTCGTGGACGATGCGGCCGTGTTCGCCGTAGCAGGTCTCGTGCTCGAAGCCCATCGCGATGAGTTCGGCCGCCAAACGGGCGTAGTCGAAGCCGCAGATGCCGGTCGCGGACGGATAGGTGCCGCTGCGGTCGGGCCGGAACGCCAGTTCGAAGCTGGGGCCGTAGGCGCCGTCCGGGTCCAGCTCGATCGACGACCACCATTCGCGGTTGAGGCGTTCGCCGAAGCCGAGCCGGCCCTCGTCGGACACGAACTCCACTTCGAAGGCGCGACGTATCCGCGATGCGCTGAAGTCCTGGATGTCGCGGCTGTCTCGGATCAGCGTCAGCAGCCGTTCCAGCAGCGCTTCTGCGGTGTGGGTGGGTGGGGAGATGGTCTCGGCGATCATCGGGGGGGGCATGACGGCTTCCTGTGGTCGGCGGCGGGCGGCGTTCGGCGGTCGTCCGCACAGGACCCGGCTCGACGAGGCCGGCGATGGCACGGGCCGACGATCGGTCACGGGCGTCCCTGTGCGATGACCTGCGCGGAATATACGCGGATCGCGGGCGCGCTGACGACTGCGTTTTGCATAGAACCCGACCCGGGTCCCAGCCTGTCCCCGGCGCCCGATTCGCCGGGACGACGACGGCCCTGCGGTCGTCGTCGTTCAATCCTGCCGCAGTGCGATCAGCGTGCCGGTCCGGGCGCTTCCTGCGTCGGTTTGTCCTGCTGCGCGGACAGGTTGCGCGCCAGCTGTTCGTTCTGCGCCGGCTGCAGCGTGTCGAGTTTCTGCTGCGCAGCGCTCAGGTCGGTCTTCGCGGCATCGGCGACCGGCAGCGGCGTCGACATGCGCGCGCCGGGGTCGGTGAGCGCGCCCTGCACTGCGATCAGGTCGGTGCGGCGGTCGTTGAGCACGACGTGATCGGGCGTGATCTGCTGGGCGGCGGCATGCAGCGCGAGGCCTGCGGCGACCCGCTGGCGATCCGGACCGAAGGCATCGGCGGGGATGTTGGGCGAGCGGTCGATCGCGTCCATCGCCTGGCGCACCGCAGGATGGGTCTGCTGTTCGACCGGCGCCTGCACGGTCGGCAGTGCGTTGGGCATCGTGACCGGCACATGCGCGTGGGTGGTGATGGTGTGATCGAAATTGCCTGCGGTCGGCGGCGTGGTGGAACTGTCGAAGTAGGGTTGCCGACCGGCGGCGGCGCCGAGATTGAGGCCATTGCGCTCCAGCTGCGCTTCGGTCACGCCGAGCGCGGTCATGTTGAGCGTCAGCTGCGGGGTGAGGCCGGCGGCGGTATGCGTCGGCGCATTCGCGCGCTCGACCTGGGCGACGAAGCCCACCAGGTTGGTGGCGTAGTAGTTCTGGTAGTTGGAATCGCCGTTGTGGCCGAGCCGGGCGGAGGCGCCGGACTGATCGAAGTAATGCGTGCCCATCGCGGCGGTGTTCGTCGCGTTGACGGTCATGCTCATGTCGGCGTTGAGCGTCAGGCCAGCGCGCAGCGCGTAGGTGTCCGGCGTGGCGGCCGTGGCAGGCACGGCCGGGGTGGTGCCGGTGGCGGGCGTGCCGGGGGTCGCGGGCGTACCCGGGGTCACGGTGATGAAATCGCCCATCCGTCCCGGGCTGGCACGGTAGATGTCTTCGAGGCTGGGCGTGGGATTGGTGCTGCGCACCATGCCGACCGTGGCGTTGAAGCCGCCGATATGCGCGGTGGCTTCGTCGTTGCGGTTGACGGCGAGCATCGTGCTCAGCGGCGCGGTGTAGTCGTGGACGGCCGTGGCGCTCTGACCAATACGGTTGACATCGGTCGCCAAGGTGGCGAGCGCGGCGGCGGTGGTCGGGCGGTTGATCGCATGCTGGGTTTCGTGGCCCAGCACGAAGGTCAGTTCGGCCGGATTGAAGCGCCCGCCCGTCGGCGTGGTCATGCTGGTCGCGGGCAATTCCATCGTGCCGCTGGTGGGGTTGAACTGGCCGCCCGCATTGGTCCCGACCGGCAGCAGCGCGAACGCGCGCAGTTCGCCTGCAGCGACTGCGGTGTTGATCTGGTTGATGAGCGCCGGCGAATTCTGCAGCGCGCTGGAAAAATTGGTCTGCTGGTCCGGCGTGAGCGAAGCATTGAACGTGGTGACCAGCGCCTGCGCCTGCGTACTGAGCGCGGGCGGAGTGGCGGCGGCGGCGGGAACGGGTGTGGCCATCGGGGGAATCCTCCATGCGCCCGGCGGGTTCGACCGCGCGGACAAGACTTACGACACGATCAGTTGATCAGGACCATCTGCACGCAGGCATGGGTGATCTTCTCGGGCGGATTGTCGGCTTCGCCGCGCGTGTACACGGTGACGGTCAGGCCTTCGCGCTGGAACAGATCATGGATGACGCGGTTGTGCTCGGCGCGATAGGTCTCGCGGCTGAAGCCCATCTTCTGCAGCTCGGCGGCGAAGCGGTCGAAATCGATCTGGCAGATGTCGGTGAACGGCGGATAGGAGCCGGGCGGATCGGGGCGGAAACTCAATTCGACGCGCGCGCCGTAGGGATGGTTCGGATCGAGTTCGATCGACGACCACCAGTCGCGGGTCAGGCGTTCGCCGAAGCCGGAACGACCGGAGGCGACGGCGAATTCCACGCCGAAGGTGTGCTGCAGGCGCTCGGTGGTGATGTCCTGAACGGTCTTGCTGCCGCGGATCAGTTCGAGCAGCCGCAGCAGCGACTGTTCGGCATCGACGCGGGGCGAAAATGCCTGCGATGCGGTGGCGGTGGATGTCATGGCGGGGGTCTCCTGGATGGAACCGGGCGAAGCGGAGCTGTCGGGGGATGGGGCATGCGCACAGGCGGCAAGGCCGAGCGCGGCGAACAGAGCGGAAAGCCGGTGGGCCGACATCGGGGGATGTCCTTGGTTGGGGCGGCGGGTTGAACTATACGCCTGGGCGAAACGGGGGCCACTGCCGTGTGGATGGGGTGCGGTCCCTGCTGCGTTTTCTGACGTATCCCCGGTATCAACGCGAACGACGGTCCGCAGGGGTCACGCCGCCGGATACCGGCACGGGCGGTGGCCGGCCTGCCGGCGTGATCGTGATCGGGGCGACACCCGATTCGCCCCGGGAAGCATGGGGGTGCGCGCGGATCGGGCGCACCGCGAACCGTTACAGGATGTAGCGCGACAGGTCCGGATCCTTCACCAGCTCGCCGAGGTGCGCATCGACGTAGGCGCGGTCGATCGCGACCTGCGCGCCGCCGCGATCCGGGGCTTCGAAGCTGAGCGTGTCGAGCAGGCGTTCGAGGATGGTGTGCAGCCGTCGCGCGCCGATGTTTTCCTGGCGCTCGTTGACGATGGCGGCGATCTCGGCGAGCCTCTCGATGGCATCGGGCTCGAAGCGCAGCTCAACGCCTTCGGTCTTCAGCAGCTCCACGTATTGCAGCGTGAGCGAGGCCTTCGGTTCGGTGAGGATGCGGACGAAGTCGTCCTTGCCGAGCGCGCTGAGTTCGACCCGGATCGGAAACCGGCCCTGCAGTTCCGGAATCAGATCGCTGGGCTTGGCCAGATGGAACGCGCCGCTGGCGATGAACAGGATGTGGTCGGTCTTCACCGAGCCGTATTTGGTGCTGACGGTGGAGCCTTCGACCAGCGGCAGCAGATCGCGCTGCACGCCTTCGCGGCTGACATCGGCGCCGTGGCTGTCGGAACGCTTGGCGACCTTGTCGATCTCGTCGATGAAGACGATGCCGTGCTGTTCGCAGGCATCGATGGCGGCTTCGCGCACATCGTCCTCGTTGACGAGCTTGCCGGCCTCTTCTTCGATCAGCTGCACGCGCGCGGCGCGCACCGTGAGTTTGCGGGTGTGGGTCTTGCTGCCGGCGAGGTTGGAAAACATCTGCCGCAGCTGCTGGCCCATGTCCTCCATGCCCGGCGGCGCCATGATGTCGACGCCGACATTGACCTCGGTTTCGATCTCGATCTCGCGGTCGTCCAGCGCGCCTTCGCGCAGCTGCTTGCGCAATTTCTGGCGGGTGTCGCTGGCCTTGTCGTGCGCTTCGCCGCTGCTGACATCGAGCGTGCCGGTTGCGGTGCCCGCTTCTGCCCCGAAACCGAAACCTCCGGCCGGCTGGCGTCGCGGCAACAGCGCATCGAGGATGCGATCTTCGGCGCTCGCCTCGGCCTGCGCACGCACGCGCGTCTTGGCCTGCTCGCGATACATCTTCACCGCGGTGTCGACCAGATCGCGCACGATCTGCTCGACATCCTTGCCGACGTAACCGACTTCGGTGAAACGCGTGGCTTCGACCTTCACGAACGGCGCGTTGGCGAGCGTCGCCAGCCGGCGCGCGATCTCGGTCTTGCCCACGCCGGTCGGACCGATCATCAGGATGTTCTTCGGCATCACTTCATCGCGCAGCGCATCGTCGAGCTGCATCCGCCGCCAGCGGTTGCGCAGCGCGATCGCGACCGCGCGCTTGGCGGCGCTCTGGCCGATGATGTGGCGATCGAGTTCCTGCACGATTTCGCGCGGGGTCATGGTGCTGTTGGCGTATTCGGATTTGCTGGGCATGGCTCGAATTCTTTGGGGTCGGCAGAAATCGCGATGGTGTTTTGGGAGCGACGGAAGTCGCGATAGGAGAACGCGAGGGCTATCGCGACTTCCGTCGCTCCCACACCGTCGCTCCTGCAGAAGGGGTCAGAGTTCTTCGACGACGATGTTGCGATTGGTGTAGATGCACACGTCGCCGGCGATCTTGAGCGACTCGACGGCGATGTCGTGCGCGTTGAGTTCGGTATGCGCCAGCAGCGCGCGCGCGGCGGACAGCGCGTACATGCCGCCGGAGCCGATCGCGACCAGACCGTCTTCAGGTTCGATCACATCGCCGGTGCCGCTGATGATCAGCGAGGCGTCCTTGTCCGCCACCACCAGCAGCGCTTCGAGCTTGCCGAACCGGCGTTCGGTACGCCAATCCTTCGCCAGCTCGACGGCCGCGCGCGTCAGCTGGCCGTGTTTCTCCAGCTTCGACTCGAACAGCTCGAACAGCGTGAACGCATCGGCGGCGGCGCCTGCGAAACCGGCCAGCACCTGACCGTCGCGACCAAGCCGGCGCACTTTGCGCGCGTTCGACTTCATCACCGTGTGGCCCAGCGTGACCTGGCCGTCGCCGGCAACGACGACGCGGCCGTTGCGGCGCACCGAGACGATGGTGGTGGCGTAGAAGACGTTGGGTTTGTGCGGGTCCATGGAACTTCCTGCGGTGCGAAGCGGGCGTTCAACGGTTGTGGGGGCCGGGCTTGGCTGGCGCAAGGGGTGACGAACGGCCCATAAACAAAGCGGCCGGTAGAGCTAATGCCAGTCAGTTAAGCCTCGTCACGTTTGCAGAATTCCTCCTCCCCTTGCGCGAAGCGCAGGGGGAGGTTGGGAGGGGGTGCTCTTGGCGCCAAAGCACCCCTCCCCAACCCGTCCGGCCAGTCTGCATGACAGACTGGCGTTCGTCGGCATGCGAGCCGGTGGCTCGCAGCATGACTCCTCACCCCCTCAACCTGCGGTTGAAGGGAGGGAGAAAAATCGCTCGTCGTGAGTCATGCCCATCAGGCTTAACTGACTGGCATTAGCCGGTAGAGCGGGCTTCAGGTTTTGCGTTTCGCGCGCGGATGCGCGCCGTCGTAGACCTTGGCCAGATGCTGGTAATCCAGATGCGTGTAGATCTGGGTGGTGGCGATATCGGCGTGGCCGAGCAGTTCCTGCACGCCGCGCAGGTCGCCCGAGGATTCCAACACATGACTGGCGAAGGAATGCCGCAGCAGATGCGGATGCACGCGCTTGAACAGCCCCTGGCGCTGCGCGAGCTGGCGCAGGCGGATCTGCACCGCGCGCGGGGTGATCGTCGCGCCGCCGCGACCGGGAAACACCGGCGCATCGGGCTGCCCCTGCGACTCGCGACGCCAGTCGTCCAGCGCTTTGCGCGCGTGCGAACCGACCGGGACGCTGCGCTGTTTGCTGCCTTTGCCGAGCACCGTCACCAGTCCGTCGGCGAGATCCAGATCGCGCCAGCGCAGCGCGCACAGTTCGCTCAGGCGCAGACCGGAGCTGTAGAACAATTCGAGGATCGCGCGGTCGCGCACGCCCAGCGGCACGTCGGTCGGCAGTTCGACCAATTGCACCGCTTCGTCGACATCCAAGACCTGCGGCAGTTTGCGCGACGCTTTCGGCGCGCGGATGCCGGCGGCGGGGCTGGCGACGACGCGGCCGTGCTTCAACAACCATTGATAGCAGCTGCGGCAGGCCGACAGCCGGCGCTGCAGGCTCTTCGGCGACAGTCCGCGACGGTGTTCGGCGGCGATGAACGCGCGCAGCTGCTCGGTGTGCACGGCCGCGAGATCGTCGATGCCCTGCGCCGTCGTCCACGCCACCAGCGCATCGAGATCGCGACGATAGGCGTCGAGCGTATGCGCGGACATGCGCCGCTCGACCCGCAGATGCGAGAGGAAATCCTCGACGTGTACCGAGGCGGTCACAGCCGCGGCCACACCTGCATCAGACCGGCGACATGCACGATGCCGAAGACCAGGCAGATCGCGGAGCTCCACCACCAGAACGTCGCGTCGACGCGCGCGCCGAATGCCGCATACAGCAACCCGGCCAGACCGCGCAGCGAATACACGGCAGCGATGGCGCACAGGCCGATACGCAGCAGCGGCAGTTTCGCAATCGCACCGGCACCGGACAGCGCGTACAGCGCCCAGACCGACAGCACCGCAACGATCACCGACGTGATGGCCGCCGCACGCCAGTCGCCGGCTTCGGCAAGCCGCGCCATGCGCTCGCCCGCGCCGAAGAAGCGATACCACGATGCGCCGAACACGATGCAGCCGACATGCAGCAGCGCGGCGATCGCGCTCAGCACGGCGCCGATGATCAGCAGCGGATTAATGGCGGCTGCCATTCGGCGCGCCCTGCGGCGTCAGCCCTCGAACCGCCGCATCGCGGTGTCGAAGGCCTCGCCCATCATCCGCAGGAACAGCGTGCCCATCCCGGGAAAGAAGCGGTTCGCGTCGCGGCTGCCGACCGCGATCAGGCCGCGACCTGGCAACGGCAGCAGCGCGCTGCTGGCCACGTCTTCGGCGCGCACCCCGTAGAGCAGTGCATTCTTCTCGGGCTGCAGACGGCCGCAGATCGGCTCGCCATCTTTCAGGCAATCGCGGAACGGCGCGAGGCGGGCGCTGTCTTCGGCGACGGTCTGCAGCCATTCCGCGTCGCCGATTCCCTCGACCGGCGCGAACAATACGATGCGCACCAGATCGCCGTTGAAATCCTCGGACAAGCTCGCGGCCATCGCACGCACAGTGTCGTCGGCGCGATCCTGTTTCATCAGCGCCAGCGCCAGCTGATGCGTACGCACCGCCAGGCGTTCGTTTTCCTGCGCATTGGCGAACAGTTCCTGCAGCCTGCGCGAGAGTTCGCGATTCTTGTCGCGGAGGATCTCCAGCTGATACCCGGCCAGCGACGCCGCCGAGCCCTGCTCGCGCGGCACCACCAGCGTCAACGCCAGATCGGGGAACTGCTGCAGGAAATTCGGATGCCGGCGCAGCCATGCGGCGATCTCGTGCGCACCGAGTTTTTCCTGTGCCTTGTCGAATTTGTCGAACGTGTCGGTCATTGCCACCATTCCCCTTCGAATACGAATGCGGCCGGGCCCGACATCGCGATCTGCGCAGTGTCGTCCGGCCAGGCGATATTGAGCGTGCCGCCGGGCAGTTCGACCGCGACCTCGCGATCGATCCGGCCCCACCGCATCAGCACCGCCGCCGCCGCGCAGGCGCCGCTGCCGCAGGCGAGCGTTTCGCCGACGCCGCGCTCGAACACGCGCAAGCGGATGCGATGACGCGACACCACCTGCGCGAAACCGACGTTCACCGATTCCGGAAACGCATCATGCCGCTGCACGGCCGGGCCGAAGGTCGCGACCGGCGCGAGATCGACATCGTCGACCTCGATCAACGCATGCGGATTGCCCATCGACACCGCGCCGATGTTCAGCCGTTCGCCGCCGAAGGTCAGCGCGTATGCGTCCTGCACCGTATCGAAGCCGTGCAGCGGAATGCGCGCAGGCTCGAATTCCGGGCGCCCCATGGCGATGCGGTAGCGATGGATGCCGAGCACATCCACCGCATGCGTGCCGGTGGGGCTGTCGAGTTCGAAACGATCGGCGAGGCAACGCTCGGGATCGCGGGCGACGCTGTCGCGCAGCACCCAGGCGGCGATGCAGCGCGCACCGTTGCCGCACTGCTGCGAGGACGAGCCATCGGCGTTCCAGATGCGATACGACGCGGCGGCCCGCGCGGTGCGCGGCGGTTCGATGGTGAGGATCTGATCGCAGCCGATGCCGGTGTGACGGTCGGCGATGGCGCGGCACACATCGGGGCTGGGCGGCGCGACGCCGCCGCGAAGATCGATCACCACGAAATCGTTGCCCGCGCCGTGCATCTTGGTGAACGGCAGGGGCGCTTGCCGCACTGCGTTCATGTTCAGCGCGCGGGCGTGCCGCTGGCAGGAGGCGGAGGTGTCGCGGCGTCGGGCAAGGGCGTGGCGTCTGCTGCAGGTGTCGCCTCGACCGCAGGCGGCTCTGCGGGGACGGCGGTTTCGGCAGGCGCGTCGGGCAGCACCAGTGGGCCTTTGTTGCCGCAGCCGGACAGGGCCAGCGGCAATACGATCGCGAAGGCGGCGGAAGCGAGAGCGAGGCGTCGATTCATGCGCGCAGTGTAGCCGTCCGACCGGCCCGACGGAATGCGCGCGCATTCAGCCACGACAGAGGGGCAGCGACGATGCCGATCCCCGCGCCTCCGTAGGAGCGACGGACTGCAGAAGACCTTCCTCCGTCTGTCGCGACTTCCGTCGCTCCTACGAGAGCATGCGTACGGCAGCCCGGGTCTTATTTGTTGACGGGAACCACGGACAGCTGGTCGAGCAGGAAGCTGAACATCTCCGCCTGTTCGCGGTAGCGGCGGAAACGTCCCGATTTGCCGCCATGACCGGCGTCCATATTGGTGCGGAACACCACCGGCTGGTTGGACGTATTGAGATCGCGCAGACGGGCGACGTACTTCGCCGGTTCCCAGTACTGCACCTGCGAGTCCCACAGCCCGGTGCCGACGAACATCGCCGGGTAGGCCTGCTTCGACAGGTTGTCGTAGGGCGAGTACGAGAGCATGTAGTCGTAGTACTTCTTCTTCTCCGGGTTGCCCCACTCGTCGTATTCGTTGGTGGTCAGCGGGATGGTCGGGTCGAGCATGGTGGTGACCACATCCACGAACGGCACCTGCGACAGGATCACCCGGTATTTGTCGGGCGCCATGTTCGAGATCGCGCCCATCAGCAGGCCTCCGGCGCTGCCGCCGTAGGCGCCGACGCGGTCTTTCGCGGCGTAGCCCTTGGCGACCAGGTCGTCGGTGACGTCGATGAAATCGGTGAAGGTGTTCTTCTTGCGGAACAGCTTGCCGTCGTCGTACCACTTGCGGCCCATTTCCTGGCCGCCGCGGATGTGGGCGATGGCGTAGACCATGCCGCGATCGAGCAGGCTGACGTTGGTCACGCTGAAACCCGGATCCGACGAACTGCCGTAGCTGCCGTAGGCGTACTGCAGCAGCGCCGCAGTGCCGTTGCGCTCGAAGCCTTTCTTGTACACCAGCGACACCGGCACTTTCACGCCATCGCGGGCGGTGGACCAGACGCGTTCGGTGACGTATTGCGATGCGTCGTAGCCGATCACCGGCTGCTGCTTCAGCATCCGGCGCTCGCCGGTGACGGTGTTGAGTTCGTAGGTGGTGGCCGGCGTGGTCAGCGAGGTGTAGCTGTAGCGCAGCCACGGCGTATCGGCTTCGGAATTGGTCGAGAAGCCCATCGAATACGCGGGCTCGTCGGCCTTCACGAATTCCTCGCCGTCCGCCTTCAGCAGGCGGATGCGTTCGAGCCCGTCGGAACGCTCGGAAATCGCGATGAAGCCGTCGAACAGTTCGAAGGTATCGATGAACACGTCGTCGCGATGCGGCACCCACTCTTTCCATTCGCTGCGCGAGGTCGCGTCGCTGGCGGCGGTCATCAGTTTGTAGTTGGCGGCCGGTTTGCCATCGGCGCCCGCTGCGTTGGTGTGGATCACCCAGCGGCCATCAAGATGATCGGCGCTGTATTCCACATCGCGCTCGCGCGGCGCGAACACAGTGAAGGTCTTCGGATCGGCGGCCGGCGCGCAGCGCATTTCGGTCGAGACCGTGCTTTCCACGCCGATGCAGACGAAGCTGTCGTCGCGGGTGCGGCTGATGCCCATGTAGAAGCTGTCGTCTTTTTCCTCATAGACGAGGACATCGGCGCTGGCCGGCGTGCCGAGCACGTGCTTCTTCACCCGCACGGTCAGCAGCGTTTCCGGATCGTTCTCGACATAGAACAGGGTCCTGTTGTCGTCGGCCCAGACCAGGTTCGGCGATACGCCCTTGATTTCGTCGGGATAGAGCTCGCCGGTGTCGAGGTTCTTGATGCGGATGGTGTATTGGCGGCGGCCGTTGTCGTCTTCGGCATAGGCGAGGATGGCGTTGTCCTGGGTCACCGCCATGTCGCCGACGCTGTAGTAGTTCTTGTCCTTGGCCAGCACGTTCACGTCGAGCAGGACCTGGTCGTCCTTGCCCTGCGTGCCGTCGGCGGCGGCCTTGGCGCGCAGATGGACCGGGTAGTCGTTGCCCGCCTGGAAGCGGCTGAAATACCACCAGCCGCGTTCGCGGTACGGGACCGAATCGTCGTCCTGTTTGATCCGGCCGACGATCTCGTTGTACAGCGTCTCCTGCAGCGGTTTCAGCGGCGCCATGACCGCATCGGTATAGGCGTTCTCGGCATTGAGATAGGCGAGCATCGCCTTGTCTTCGCGCTTGTCGTCGCGCAGCCAGTAGTACTCGTCGTTGCGTACCGCGCCATGCGGTGCCTTGACCTGGTGCGGCTTCTGGGCGGCGTCGGGCGGTGGGGGAAGCGTGGCGGCGGGCGAGGACAGCGGAAGGGTCATGAGCAGCGCAATGGGGAGCAATCGGAGGGACATGATGAGGGACTCGGACCGGAGCGGTAAGACGCGGACGCGGTGCGGGCATGGATGCCAGCTGCGGATCGTGGCCGAAGCATAGCCCGACACCGGCATCGCCCCCCCTGCCATCGGTCACTGAGGGGCTCGTCGTGCCGGAGCCGCAGCGCCTCCGGGCCCGACCCGGACGCCCCCAAGCGTCGCGCCACCCTGCATGGATCGCCGGATTGACCCGCCCAAGAGCGGCGTGCTATGCAAGATCGCACCGCGCGCCGTGCAGGGTGCGCGGCCATCCGCAATCCACAACCGGAAGGACAGGAAGATGCCTTATCAAGCCTCGGACGGCCGCGACCCCGCTGTCGGCGTCGAGAACGCCTATATCGCGACACCCAACGACTTGGCGACCTACGACGTGGCACGGCAGCAGATCGCCGCCATGCGCCCCGAATCGCCGGGTTTTGACATCAAGGATCCGAACCGCTACGTGTTCGTCGCCGCCTTCGACGGCACCGGCAACGATGCGACCCAGACCCTGGACTCGCGCACCAACGTCCATGCGCTGTACGAGAACTACGACCGCTTCATCCACGGCGACGGGCCCCACGCGCCCGGCTTCAGCCGCATGCACGCCCGCTACATCGAAGGCCCGGGCACGCAGGAGAGCACGCGTCAGAACGTGCCGGACCAGGCGTCCGGCAGCTCGGTGCAGGACCGGGTGTTCGAGATGTACAAGGATCTGGGCGACAAGGCGCGGCAGTGGAAGCAGGAAAACCCCGACGCGCAGATCAGCGTGATCACCTTCGGCTTCAGCCGCGGCGCGGTGGAGGCGGCGGAATTCGCATCGGTCGTCGGCAAGTACGGTATCCAGGCGGATCTGGGCTACGCCGTGCAGCGCGACGACGACGCCCGCAGCAACACGCAGACCTGGAAGGAATGGGCGCGCGGCCAGCCCGGCAGCGTGCCGGCCGACAGGGAATTCCGCGAGCTGTCCGGCGAGATCGTCGCCCCGGGCAAGGCGCAGATCGCGGCGGTGCTGTTCGACCCGGTCGCGACCGGCGCGGCCGAACAGCATGACCGCATGCTGCCGACCAACATCAGCAGCGCGATCCAGTTCACCGCGCTGGACGAGCATCGCACCACGTTTCCGGCCAACAAGACCGTGACCGATGCGATGGTCGACGCGAACCCCGACCGGTTCGCGAACATCGGTCTGGCCGGCTGCCATTCGGACATCGGCGGCGGCTACGCCAGCGGCAAGGGGCTGGCGCAGATGTCCGGCAATCTGGCCGGCGAATATCTCAACGATCTGGTCGGTCACCGGATCCATCGGGCGGTGCAGCCCGACCCCGACAGCCTGATCGTGCACGATTCCAATACGACCTTCTTCCAGCGCATCGGCTACGCGAAGACCGGCTACTGGTACGCGGACCGCACCCAGGACGCGCCGAGCCTGCAGGGCGATGTGCAGGTCGGCCCGGGCATCGACAACAACATCACCGGCAAGCAGCGCGTGGCCCTGGATTCGGTGCACATGCATCCCGGGGGCACCGTCGACGACGGTCTGCGGCCGACGCAGGGCACGTTGGAATCTCGGCCGCAGTTGCGTCCGGACGATCACCACACGCCGAAGCCGAACGACACGTTCATCGGCCTGCACGATCGCGACCAGATCGACCCGACCAAACTCTTCCTGGAAAGCTCGCGGCGCGTCTCGACGCTGATGGACCGCGACACCAACCCGACCACGGCGGGGATCCTGCACGAACGTGCCGACGACCCCGAAGCGCGCCACTCGCGGCTCGCGCTGGACGAAAGCGCACAGGGGCGGCTGTCCGCTGCGGTCGCGAACAGCGCCAAAGAGATGGACATGGACCGCATCGGCGAGGTCGCGCTGAGCCGCGACGGCCGGTCGCTGATCGTCAAGGACATGCACGATACGCATGCGGACAGCGTGAAGATCGCGCGGGTCGACATCGACACCGCGCTGCGCACGCCGATGAACGACTCGCTGCATGCGCTGGACCCCGCACTGGCGCGCTCGCCCGACAATCCGAAGCCGCAGTCGCTGTACAGCCAGGCGCACGAGTTACTGCAGCAGACGGATCTGGGGAGACAGCATCCGGAACAGCTGGTGGAAGCCTCCGCGCGGGTGGCCTCGCAGGCGCGCCACGACGGCCTGACCGCCATCAGCGGCATCCAGATCGCGCACGGCGACGGCGGGCAACCATCGCTCGTCGCCTCCCAGAACGGTGTGGACGGCCAGAAGCAGACCGCGCCGATGGCGGTCGCGCAGATGTTCCCGAATGCCCAGATCGCGCAGCCGCAGCAGGAACAGGACCTGCATCGGGGTCCGCACCTCAGCTGATCGTTCGGCTCGCGGCGGCCCGGTGCATTGGGCCGCCCGCCAAGCCAGTCAACGCCCGTATCAGGTGGTTCTGGCGCCGATGCTCATCGCCGGGCCGCCCTGCGTCTGCGACTGCTGTTGCGATGACTGTTCCTGCGCCTGCGCCAATGCGCGGGTTTCGACGATCGCCTGCGCGCGCCCCAGATGTTCCTCGGCCGGCTGCTGCTGCGCCTGCGCGATATCGGTGTGGGCCGTGAACATCGGCTCGCGCCCCAAGCCGTGCGGCGCGTAGGCGAGGACGGCGTTGCCGTTGTGCACGCCGACGTAGTCGACCTGCTTCATCTGCGGATTCGCGACCATTTCCCGGTATGCGGAGGCAGCGGTGCTGTCCAGCGACTGCGGGTCCTGGACGCTGCCGGCCAGGCCTTCGCGGATGCGTGCGTAGTCGGCGTGGCCTGGATGCGACGGCGAGCGCGCAT
This sequence comes from Lysobacteraceae bacterium, assembly GCA_049296025.1. Classification (GTDB taxonomy): domain Bacteria; phylum Pseudomonadota; class Gammaproteobacteria; order Xanthomonadales; family Xanthomonadaceae; genus Lysobacter_I. The sequence goes on from JBAQRU010000060.1 coordinate 15,399, forward strand.
CGTATTGTGCGTCGCGATCGTCCTGCGCACGGCTGCCACCGAACGCCGACGGGCTCGGCCCGGGGCTGGGCTCTGGTTGTGGCGGCGGGGCTTCCAACGGTTTGTATTCACCATTGGTTTTGACCGATGGCGTATCGAGCGTCGGATAGCCGTGCGTGCGCAGCCGGTCGATCTCTTTTTGATCGACCATCCGGTTGTCGAGGCCCGGCTCCAGCTTCCCGGGGAAATCGTGTACCGGAACCCCCATGATTTCGCTCAGCGTGCGATACGCCGCATTGCTGTTGACGGTGTCGCCCGACATCTTGAACCCGTAATTCGGATAGTCCAGATCCAGCGCATTGAGCGGTTCTTTAGCGACAACAGCAGCGTTCCAACGCGCCATGACCTCTTCCTTGCCTGCGGTCAGCACGGTTTTGTGATCCTGGCCGTCGGCGATGAAGGTCGAACCATCGGCCTGGACGCCGATGGCTTTTGCGTAGCCTGCATCGTGCGCGAAGTGCCAGACACGAAGCGAGTGCAGCGTCTCGTCCGTACCGATAGCGACACCTTGTCCCGTTTTGCGATCCGTCGCGAGTCCGTGCAACTCGGCCAGCGCTCGCCCGTCCCCATCGCGCAGCACCAGAAAATTGTGGCTGGCGACGCCGGCAACGCCCAGCGAGCGTGCTTCTATCGAATAGCGTTCTTCAGTATTGCGATCCGCCATGAAATCCTGGCCCCAAAACAGCGATTGAATGAGATGCTCTGCGATACGTCACGCTGCGCAGCGCTAAGCCGCAGACAGGCAGGCTTGCATCCGGGCGTCGAAATCGTCCAGCGCTTTTTCAACGCCAAGGTCGGTGAAGTAGGCGCCAGCGCCCTTGATCAGGATCGACACTTCTTTTGACTCAGGCGCGAATCGCACGCGAACCCTGAAACCAATCACGTTGTCCTCTTCGAAATTCCCGGTTTCAATGATACCGGCGCGATCGTCGCGTCGCGTCACCTGGTCGCTCCAGAACGACTGTTCGCGATGCAGTGGGCGAACGCTGTTCTCAACGCAAGAGAAGACAGCCTCGACCGAGGTTCCAGCGGGCGCCGTAAGCGTGCCGGACGCGGAAGGCGCTTTCATCGGCAGATTGCTCATCACACACCCCGTCGAGACCAGACAGAAAGAAGACAACAGGATCAGTCTTTGGATTCCGTGCGTCAGCATGCAGTTCTCCGATCATATGCTTGCGTTTTTAGATCGTAGCGCAAGCGCTTCGACACCCGAGAAAAAGCTCGGGAACGCTCAACCCGCGATCAACCGCACCCGCGCGAAATTGCGCTTGCCCACTTGCAACACACCCTCGAAACCAGGTGCGAACGTGGCCTGCGGATCTTCGACCACATGGCCATCGACCTTCACCGCACGCTCTTTCAACTTGCGGTTCGCTTCCGAATTGCTCGGCGTGATTCCAGCCGCAGTGAGCAGCGCGGCGATGCGGATGCCTTCGGCCGGAACGATCACGTCCTGCAGCGCAAGCAATGTCATGTCGCCTTCGCCGCTGACCGCAGCCTGCCAGCCGGCGATGGCGGTGTCGGCGGCGGCGGCATCGTGGAAGCGCGCGGCGAGTTCGCGCGCGAGGCGCAGCTTCAGGTCGCGCGGATTGAGCTGGCCGCTGGCGATCTCGGTCTTGAGCCGGTTCGCTTCATCGATGCCGATCTCGAAACTCAGCAGATCGATCCAGCGCCACATCAGATCGTCGCCGATCTTCATGGTCTTGTTGACGATGTCGATCGCGGGCTCGGCGATACCGATGTAGTTGCCCAGCGATTTCGACATCTTGTTGACGCCGTCCAGCCCTTCCAGCAGCGGCATGGTCAGCACGATCTGCGGCGGCTGGCCGTGGTGCTCCTGCAGGCCACGGCCCATCAGCAGATTGAATTTCTGGTCGGTGCCGCCCAGCTCCACGTCGGCCTTCAGCGCCACCGAGTCGTAGCCCTGCACCAGCGGGTAGAGGAATTCGTGGATCGCGATCGACTGCTGCGCGGCGTAGCGCTTGGCGAAGTCGTCGCGCTCCAGCATGCGCGCGACCGTGTGCTGGCCGGCGAGCTTGATCATGTCGGCCGCGCTCATCTTGCCGAACCATTCGCTGTTGAAGCGCACTTCGGTGCGGTCCTTGTCCAGCACCTTGAACACCTGCTCGGCATAGGTCTCGGCGTTGGCCAGCACGTCCTCGCGGGTCAGCGGCTTGCGGGTGACGTTCTTGCCGGTGGGGTCGCCGATCATTCCGGTGAAGTCGCCGATCAGGAAGATCACCTGATGCCCCAGATCCTGGAACTGGCGCATCTTGTTGAGCAGCACGGTGTGGCCGATGTGCAGATCGGGCGCGGTGGGGTCGAAACCCGCCTTGATCCGCAGCGGGCGGCCGCCGGGTTTCATGGACGCGGCGAGGCGGGCTTCCAGCTCCTCGCGCTTGAGGATTTCGTCGGCGCCCCGCGCAATGAGGGCGATGGCCGAGGCGGTGGCGTCAGTGGGCATGGGAGGTCAAACCGTGAACCTGTGGGGAAGATGGGGCCGGGAAGGAGACCCCGTCGACAGAACGGGGCCGCCAGCATGAACAGGGTGTTAAAGGACAGTTAACCCGAAATGTTAAAAAAAACCAAGCCTGTCAAGGATTTGACGCAATCTTTTCGTCTGAATTATGGTGTCGGTTCTGGTCATCCCTGACAGGGGGGGAATCCGTCCGATGTCCACATCCTCAAGCCGCACCGTCCACAACCGCCTGGTGCGGCTGAAGAACCTGCGTCAGGCCACGGAGCAGGAAGCCCGTCAGACCACGCCCGAAACCACTGCCCAGCCGGGCTTCAATGGCCGCTGGACCCGTCGCCAATGGGCGCACGCCAGTCTGGTCGCCACCATGGTCGCGCTGCTCGGGACCATCGTGCCCGGCTTCGCGACCGTGCTGCAACCCGCCGCCGCCACCCCGATCCAGACCATGTCGCTGAAGCTGCCGCCGCTGTCGCTGGCCCGCCAGCGCGGCAACCTCGGCGACAGCTGGCAGACGGTCACGGTCAAACGCGGCGCCTCGCTGAAACACATGTTCAGCAGCCTGGGCATTCCGGAATCCGAACTCAAACGCGTACTGGCGCATCCCGGCGTGAAGGCCGAGATCGGCCAGATCACCCCCGACACCCACTTGGCCCTCGATCTGCCCGTGAACGGCAAACTGCGCGCGATCCGCTACGTGCGCCGCGACGGCCAGCGGATCCAGCTCGACCTCACCGGCGACAAGATCCGCGAAACCGAATTGAAGCGCGATGTCGATGTGCGCACCGTGGTGCTCAGCGGCAAGGTCGGCGGCTCGCTGTTCCGTTCGGCGCGCAAGCTCGGCTTGAGCGGCGGGCATCTGGATCAGTTGACCGACGAGATGTTCAAGTACGACATCGACTTCGATTCCGATCTCGACGCCGACGACCGCTTCAGCGTGGTCGTCGATCAGATGTGGGTCGACGGCGAACTGGAAAAGACCGGCGCGGTGCTGGCCGCTGCGTTCACGATCGACGGCAAGCTGCACACCGCGTTCCGCCACGTGCGCAACGGCAAACCGGAGTACTTCACCTCCGACGGCCGGCCGCTGAAGAAAAGCTTCATCCGCATGCCGATCCCCTACGCCCGGTTGAGCTCCAGCTTCGGCACGCGCCGGCACCCGGTGCTGGGACGTACCCGCATGCACAAGGGCGTTGACTACGCCGCGCCCACCGGCACGCCGATCCAGGCCGCCGGCGATGCCCGCGTGCAGGTGGTCGGCTGGCAGGGCGGCTACGGTCGCGCGGTGATTCTCGACCACGGCAACGGCTACACCACGCTGTACGGCCACATGTCGCGCTTCGGCAACATCCGCCAGGGCCAACGCATCGCCCAGGGCACGACCATCGGCTACGTGGGCAGCACCGGCATGTCGACCGGCCCGCATCTGCACTACGAATTCCGCATCAACGGCGTGCACCGCAATCCGCTGTCGGTGACCATGCCGCCGCCGCAGCCGCTGCAGGGCGCCGAGCTGGCCAGCTTCCGCACCGAGACCTTTCGCGCGATGACCCGGATCCGCACGGTCGAGAACATCGTGTTCCCCGCGGCGATCGAAGGCCCGCAGCAGGCGTTGGCGATCGCTTTGGAAGCGCCGCCGGGGCGCAAGCAGAAGAAAAAGGGCTGAGTTCCCGATGCCAGTCAGTTTCGTCTGACTGGCATTTTTACTGGGGCTCTTTGGCGGCTCGATGGGTGACGATTTCCGGGCAGGTCGCTGGGAGAAATCGTCCTGCATCCGCACAGCCGATCGACTGGGGCATGCCCGATCCAATCCGGTTCGATCAGTCGCGGCTTTTTTCTGACAGAACGGCTTCTTATACCGGATATCAATAGTGTGCTGGTAAAGCCTGACACCTTTTTCGCGCTGGTGCGCGAAAAAGATCCCAGGCTTTACCCATAAACTAATGCCATCACGCACACCACACGCACCGAAGAAGACCTTTGGCTGAATTCCCCCAGCCTTCCGGCAACCCAAATTCAAGACATTCGATTCCCGGAAACACCGTTTACCGTTTCCACCGCTGGCAACCGCCCCCGCCATCGCCGATCATGCCGCGATGGATACCGACAAACTGTTCCTCGGCATGATCTCCGGCACCAGCGCCGACGGGATCGATGTCGCCATCGCCCGCTTCGACGACGGCAGCGACAGCCGCGCGC
>JBAQRU010000061.1:0-5727 GCA_049296025.1 Lysobacteraceae bacterium
GTGCCGACGCTGCCGCTGCTACCGCAGCTGGCGCCGCCGACGCTGCCGCTGGTGCCGCCGACGCTGCTGGTGCGATGGCCGACAAAGCCGACGCGATGGCCGACAAGGCTGCTGACGTGGCCGACAAGGCTGCCGAAGAAGCCAAGAAGTAATTCTGGCTTTCAGCTGCTGAGTACCAGAAAGGCCCGCCTCGGCGGGCCTTTCTCTTTGCGTCAATCTGTTTTACCTGTTTTACGCCAACCTGTTTGTCTCTTGGCAAACCTGTTTGTCTCTTGGCACGGGAATCGCCTTTCAGGCGTGCGTATTGCGACGAACATCGTGCTGTGTGCACGACGATTCGCGTCGCATTGATTCGACGATGGAACATGGTTAGCTTGCCTGCTGGCGTTGCCTTTCTGACAACGGCAAGAATGCAGGAGCGGCGTGGGCCCTGGGCCGCGCGAAGCGAGGCGTCAGGGCGTGCGCGCAAGGCCTCTTCGCCACCCTCCATACGAACCTTCCCCATCCGGAGAACAACTCATGAACAAGACCATCTATGTCCTGCTGACGGCAGCGATGCTGTCGATGTCCGCCTGCAAGAATGAAACCGACACCGCGAAATCCGAAGCTGCCGAGGCTTCCGCAGCGATGGACCAGGCCGGCGATGCCGCCGCAGACGCTGCCAAAGCCGCCAGCGATGCCGCCGCACAAGGCGTGGATGCTGCTGCGGCGTCCACCGGCGAAGCGATGGGTGAGGTCTCCGCCGCTGTCGAAGGCGCGGCCGACAAGGCGACCGCAGCTGCGACTGAGGCGACTGCCGATGCCGCCAATGCCACCGCCAACGCAGCCAACAAAATGGCAGACAAGGCCGATGCGATCGCCGACAAGGCCGCCGACGCTGCGGAAGAAGCCAAGAAATAACGATTCGCTTCCACCCGCCAGGCATTGCCGGAAAGACCCGCCACGGCGGGTCTTTCCGGTTCGGGGCTCGGTCCGACATCGTCGCAACGGTTATCCTTGGCGTCCTCATCGATGATCCCGACGCGCCCATGCCCGTGCTGAGCACCCGACTCGATCCGCAGTCGCAGGAGTTTCGCGACACCGTCGCCTACCATCGCGAATTGGTCGCCGAGCTGGATTCGCGGTTGGCGCGCGCTGCCGAAGGTGGCGGCGACAAGGCCCGGGCCAAACACACCGAACGCGGCAAGCTGCTGGCGCGCGACCGCATCACCGCCCTCCTCGACCCGGGCTCGCCCTTTCTCGAAATCGCCCCGCTCGCGGCCGAAGAGATGTACGACGGCGCCGCACCGGCCGCTGGCATGGTCTGCGGTATCGGCCGGGTGATGGGCAACGAAGTGCTCATCGTGGCCAACGATGCCACGGTCAAGGGCGGCACTTATTTTCCGATGACAGTAAAGAAGCATCTGCGCGCACAGGAGATCGCGCGAGAGAACAGACTGCCCTGCCTCTATCTGGTCGACTCCGGCGGCGCCTTCCTGCCGCTGCAGGACGAAGTCTTCCCCGATCGCGAACACTTCGGCCGGATCTTCTACAACCAGGCGCGAATGAGCGCCGAGAATATCCCGCAGATCGCGGTCGTCATGGGCAGTTGCACCGCCGGCGGCGCCTATGTGCCGGCGATGAGCGATGAAAGCATCATCGTCAAGGAGCAGGGCACGATCTTCCTCGGTGGCCCGCCGTTGGTGAAGGCCGCGACCGGCGAAGTGGTCGACGCCGAATCGCTCGGCGGTGCCGATGTGCACACCAGCATCTCCGGCGTGGCCGATCATTTCGCCGAGGACGACCGCCATGCGCTGCAGATCGCGCGCAATCTCATCGGCAATCTCAATCGCAGGAAAACGCTCCCGGTCGCGGTGCGGCCATCGGCCGAACCGCGCTATGCCGCCGACGAGTTGTACGGCATCGTGCCGAAGGACACGCGTCGCCCGTTCGACATCCGCGAAGTGATCGCGCGCATCGTCGACGGCTCCGACTTCGATGAATTCAAGGCGCGCTACGGCAAGACGCTCATCACCGGTTTCGCGCATCTGCACGGTTATCCGGTCGGCATCGTCGCCAACAACGGCATCCTGTTCGCCGAAAGCGCGCTCAAGGGCGCGCATTTCATCGAATTGTGCAATCAGCGCGGGATTCCCCTGGTGTTCCTGCAGAACATCACCGGTTTCATGGTCGGCAGGAAGTACGAGAACGCAGGCATCGCGAAGGATGGCGCGAAGATGGTCACTGCGGTCGCCTGCTCCAGCGTGCCGAAATTCACCGTGGTCATCGGCGGCAGCTTCGGCGCCGGCAACTACGCGATGTGCGGCCGCGCGTACGGTGCGCGCTTCCTGTGGATGTGGCCGAACGCACGGATCAGCGTGATGGGCGGCGAACAGGCGGCGAGCGTGCTCGCGACCGTGCGTCGCGACGGCATCGAAGCCGCAGGCAAGACGTGGACCGCCGAAGAGGAAGAATCCTTCAAGGCCCCGATCCGCGACCAGTACGAAACCCAGGGCAATCCCTACTACGCCACCGCACGGCTGTGGGACGACGGCGTGATCGATCCCGCCGACACCCGGCGCGTGTTGGGGCTGGGCATTTCCGCAGCGTTGAACGCACCCATCGAGCCGGCTCGCTTCGGCGTGTTCCGGATGTAATCCTTCCGCGCACAGACCACACACAGACCAACGCATGATCGTCGGCATCGACCTCGGCACCACCCATTCACTGATTGGCGCCTACACAGAACAAGGCAGCAAACTGTTCCCGAACGCGCTCGGCGATCTGCTGACGCCATCGGTGGTCAGCGTCGACGGCGACACCGTTTTGGTTGGGCAGGCCGCGCGCGATCGCCTGATCAGTCATCCAGAGCGCACGGTCGCGTCCTTCAAGCGCTGGATGGGATCGTCGCGCGAGACCCGGCTCGGCGATCGCAGCTTCCGGCCCGAGGAACTGTCGGCGCTGGTATTGCGCTCGCTGTTGGCTGATGCAGAAGCGGCGCTGGGCGAAAAAATCACCGAGGCCGTGATCAGCGTGCCCGCGTATTTCTCCGACGCCCAGCGCAAGGCCACGCGCAGCGCGGGCGAATTGGCCGGCGTGCGCGTCGAGCGATTGATCAACGAACCGACCGCTGCGGCATTGGCTTACGGATTGCAGAATCGGGAGCAGGAGAGCCGCTTTCTGGTGTTCGATCTCGGCGGCGGCACCTTCGACGTATCGATTCTCGAATCCTTCGACAGCGTGTTCGAAGTACATGCCAGTGCGGGCGACAATTTCCTCGGTGGCGAAGATTTCCTCGACGCGCTGGTCGAGGCGTTCCTGCAGGATCATTCACTGCGGAAACATGCCATCAGCGCGCCGGAGTACGGCCAGCTCCGGCGCCGCCTGGAAGTGCTGAAACGCGAGTTGGGCGGCTCCGCAGTCGCACCGCTGCAAATCACGATCGGCGACAACAGCCATACCTGGAACGTCGACGAAGAGCGCTTTTCGCGCCTCTGCGAACCGCTGGTGCAGCGGATGCGCGCGCCGATCGAGCGCGCGATGCGCGACGCGAAACTGCAGCCGGCGCAACTGGACGAGATCGTACTGGTCGGTGGCGCCAGCCGCATGCCGCTGGTGGCACGACTGGTGTCGCGCATGTTCGGCCGCTTGCCGTTGCGCCACGTCAATCCCGACCAGGCCATCGCGCTCGGCGCCAGCGTCGCCGCCGGACTGAAATCGCGCAACGCAAAGCTCGATGAGATCATTCTCACCGACGTCTGCCCCTATACCCTCGGTACCCAGGTCGGACGCCGCGACCCGAACGGCCAGGTCCATGACGGCTATTTCCATCCGATCATCCTGCGCAACAGCACGGTGCCGATCAGCCGCGAAGATGTCTTCTACCCGATGCACGAACAACAGCAGCAACTCACCATCGACATCTTCCAGGGCGAGAACCCGCTGGTCGCGAACAACATCAAACTCGGCGAGATCACGCTCGATCTCGACAAGCGACGCAGTCACAACGAGAACGGCGTCACCGTGCGCTTCACCTACGACATCAACGGCCTGCTGCAGGTGGAAGTCACCGAACACGCGACGCAGCGACGGCACGAGCTGCTGCTCGAACAGAATCCTGGCCTGCTGACGCCGGAAGAAATCCGCGCACGGCTCGCGGCACTGGCGGAGCTGAAAGTCCACCCGCGCAACCAGCAGGAAAACATCGCGGTGTTGGCGCGCGCCGAGCGGTTGTACGAAGAATTCCTGCACGATCGCAGCCAACTGCAGGACTGGATCATGCAATTCCGCGCGATTCTCGATACCCAGGACGTGGCGAAGATCGCGCATCACCGCACTAGGTTGGTGGAGGCGCTTGACGCGTTGGAAGCGCAGGCATGAGCCCCGCGCTGCGCGAACTCGGTCTCGGGCCCGACGCCGACGAGCGCGCGGTCAAGCGCGCGTACGCAGCACGTCTGAAGGCGACTCGTCCGGATACCGATCCCGAGGGTTTCCAGCGCCTCAATGCGGCGTATCAGGCCGCGCTCGCATGGGTGCAATCACGGTCGAACGTTGCATACGCACCGCAGTCGAGCGCATCGGAGACGGAAACCGACGCAGCGGCAGATGACGTACCGCTCGGCGCGATCACGCAGGCACTCTCGACGGACGCGCTGTTCGCCATGCTGGAGTCTCGGACCGGCGAAACGGACGAAGGCATGCGCGGCGACGCAGGCGACGACACATTCGGCGTCACGAACAGCGCCCGGATCGACACTGTTCTTCCGGAACCGCTGCCCACCGAAACCATCCGCTTCGATCTCGATGCGTTCTTTGACGACTGCATCGCACTGGCTTCGCGCGGTCGCGACGGCGAGCTGCTGGGCTGGCTCAATGCGCAGCCCATTCTGTGGTCTCTCCAGCACAAGGCGCAGATCGCGCAGTGGTTGCTGGGGCACTTGAACGAGCATCGGCCGGCGATCGAAGCGCGCCGCTTCGATGTGCTCGCCGAGTTCTTCGGCCTGCTCGATCTGCACTCGGGTTACGACGCCTACGCGATCCAACGCCTGCGTCATCGCCTGCATCTGGCATGGGAAATCCGGACCTCACAGCTGCATGCGCTCGCGCAGCGCGGCCAACCGGACGGCGGCAGCCACGCTGCCGACGTGCGTCAGACCCGGCGAATCCTCAAACAGCTTCGTCGGCCGCTGAATACCACGCAGGCGATGTTCGCCGGCCTGATGCCGATGTATCCCTCTGCGATGCGCAGGTTTCTGTACCGGCTGGACTTCGGCAATATCGACGACCTGCCCCCACCGATCGAGCCGCAGCAGGTCGCGTTCTGGGATGCCGCCGGAGATCGTTCGCGCGTCTCCGTGCCCCGGCTGCAGATCGGTGCAGCGCGCTGCGTGGCGTATTCGGCCTTGGCCATGCTGCTGGTGACGCTGGTGCAACTGATGGCGCCGGAAGCAGAGCTGCACGCATCCGCAGCGATCAAGACCGGTACGGCCGTATTCGCTGGAATATCTGCGGGTTGGATCGCATGGGTCGGCGGGCAGGCATGCCTGCAGTGGCAGTGCTTGCCGGAAGACGAAGAGGAACGCTTCGGCCGCTTGCGCCGGGCGTCGATTCCCACCTTCGCGCTGATCGCGTTCGCGCTGGAACTGGCGCTGGACTGGGATATCGCAGCGGCAGTCATCTCGGTGTGGACGTTCCTGCTGGCGTGGCAACGCTATCGCCAGCGCAATGGCCCGCTGTTCGGCTTCGCAC
>JBAQRU010000062.1:0-5435 GCA_049296025.1 Lysobacteraceae bacterium
TTTTCATAGGGTGCGCCTCGGCGCACCGTTTCCCCAAGCCGCGTCCTGCGAAGAAGGATTCGTCGATGTTTGTTCGAAGCATCATGGCGACGCCCTCTTTCGACCATCGGTGCGCCGAGGCGCACCCTATGCAATGCGTTGCGGCGGAGACAGCGCCCACGACGTTCGGTTGCCGCATCCGATGATGTCGTCTTCCGCCAACGACGAGCCGATCATCAAAGTCCGCGGGCTGCGCAACCAGTTCGGTGCGCAGGTGGTGCACGACCATCTCGATCTCGACGTGCGCCGCGGCGAGATCATCGGCGTGGTCGGCGGTTCCGGCAGCGGCAAGTCGGTGCTGATGCGTTCGATCATCGGTCTGCGCGAACCCGATGCGGGCACCGTCGAACTGCTTGGCGTCGATGGCCGCTCGCGCGACAGCGAAGACCGGCTGCACATCGAGCGCAGCACCGGCGTGCTGTTCCAGGACGGCGCGCTGTTTTCGTCGCTGACCGTCGGCGAAAACGTGCAGGTGCCGCTGAAGGAACATCATCCCGGGCTGCCCGAATCGCTGCTGTACGAACTGGCGCTGCTGAAGGTGAAACTCGCCGGTCTGCCGCCGGATGCGCTGGACAAACTGCCATCGCAGCTCTCGGGCGGCATGCGCAAGCGCGCCGGCCTTGCGCGCGCGCTCGCGCTCGATCCGCCGCTGCTGTTCCTCGACGAGCCCACCGCCGGCCTCGATCCGATCGGCGCCGCGGCCTTCGACCATCTCACCCGCACGCTGCAGCAGGCGCTGGGGCTCACCGTGTTCCTGATCACCCACGATCTCGACACGCTGTACGCGATCTGCGACCGTGTCGCGGTGTTGGCCGAAAAGCGCGTGATCGCGGTCGCGCCACTGGCGGAGATCGAAGCGTTCGATCACCCCTGGGTGCAGGAATATTTCAACGGGCCGCGCGGACGCGCCGCGCGCGACAGCCAACGCCGTTCCGCCAAGAGCATCTGATATGGAAACCCGCGCCAACTACGTGATGATCGGTGCCTTCACGCTCGCGACCGCCGCGTTCCTGCTGCTGTTCGGGCTGTGGGCGGCGAAATACACCTCGGACAAGGACTGGCGTTACTACAACGTCGTCTTCGACGAAGCCGTGACCGGCCTCACCGAGGGCGGCAGCGTGCAGTACAACGGCATCAGCGTCGGCACCGTCGATACGCTGAGTCTGGCGCCGGACGATCCGCGCAAAGTGATCGCGCACGTCAAGCTGCGCGCGACCACGCCGGTGAAAGTCGACACCCGCGCCAAACTCTCGTTCACCGGGCTGACCGGCACCGCGTTCATCCAGCTCACCGGCGGCAGCCCGAACGCCAAATCGCTGGTGCCGGACAACAGCGACACGGTGCCGACGATCCTCACCGAGGCGTCGGCGCTGCAGAACATCGCCGAAACCGCGAACAAGCTGGTGGCACGGCTCGACAAGGTGCTGAGCGACGACAACATCCGCAACATCACCCAGACCCTCGACAACATCGAGAACGCCACTGGCGTGCTGGCCGATCAGCGCCAGGATATCGGCGCACTGATCACCAACGCGCGCATCTCCAGCGAAAAACTCGCGGCCACGCTCGACACCACCAACGGCGCGATCGCCGATGTCGATCGCGAACTGGTGCAGAAGCTGCCGCAGCTCATCGCCAAACTCGACAGCACCCTCGACCGGCTCGACAGCGCGGCCGGCAGCGCCGACAAACTGCTCAGCGAGAATCGCGGCGCGATCAACAGCTTCACCCAGGACGGACTGAGCCAGCTTGGGCCGACCATGGAAGAGCTGCGAGGGCTGGTGCGCGATCTGCGCAAGATTTCCTCCCGCCTCGAAGACAATCCGGCAGGCTATGTGCTTGGCCGGCAGAGACCTAAGGAGTTCGAGCCCTGATGAACCGACATCTTTCCGCGCGCTCCGTGGCTGGCATCCGCCTCGCTGCGCTGCTGCTCGCAGCGGCATGGCTCGCCGGCTGCGGCATCCTGCCCAAGCAGGAAACGCTGGCGCTGTATCGCCCCGAACCGACCATCGCCGTCGATGCCGCATGGCCACAGGCGAACTGGCAACTGCAGATCGCGCGCCCGTACGCGGACACCATGCACGACTCGGCACGTATCCTGGTGCGCCCGCAGCCGGGCGAATTGCAGGTGTACAAGGGCGCGGCGTGGACGCAGCCGGCGCCGGATCTCGTGCTCGACACGCTGCTGCGCGCGTTCGCCGACAGCGGTCGCTTTGCCGGTATTTCCCGACGCGGCGAAGGCGTGAGCGCGCAGTACGAACTGCTGCTCGACCTGCGCCGCTTCGAATCGGACTACGACGGCGGCGCGGCACCGGGCGTACGCATCGAAATCGGCGCACGCCTCGTGCACAACGCCGGCAATCGCGTGGTCGCCAGTCGCGTGTTCGATGTGAAAATGCCCGCCGATGGCACTGACGTGGTGCAGGTGAATCGCGCGTTCGAACGCGCGCTGGGCGATACGACCACACAGTTGATCGGATGGACCTTGAGCGAAGGGTCGCAGGATTCAACCCGGAAAAATTGAGCCGTCGTTTCGAACATCGACGGCGCGCCGAAGCGCGCCCTCGATGGAACCATGCTCCCATTCACTCCGCCGCAGGCGGCGGTGGCGGCACCGGACGCGGTTTGCGGCGCGACACCGCCCAGCGGCGCAGGCCATACAGGCCGAGGCCCATGACCAGCCACAACGGCCAGACGTTCATCAATCCGATGAACAGGTCGAGCACGCCGTACCAGCCCACGCGCAGCGCGTCGAACAAACGGGTGAAGAAGCCCGGGCTGTGCTTCTGGAACACCGCTTCGACATCGACCATTTCGGTCTGGCGGATCTTCGACAATTGATACAGCGTCAGAGTGATCGTGCTGTAGTCGACCTTGTCCTCGAATTCCTTCTGCTGGATCAGCGCTTCGTCGCGCTGCAGCTTGGCGCCGGTACGCGCGGCGATGACTTCCGATTTGCGATCGAGCCGGTCGCCCGATTGCATCGCCTGCCCGAGTTCCATCTGCGCCTGCTGTTCGCGCTGGTACGCCAATTGCTGGCGCAGCATCTGGAACTGCGCGTCGGCGGCGTCGAAGCTGCGCTGGTCGAGGAATTCCATCTGCGAAGCGATCGCGCGCAGGAACGCCTGGGTCTTGTCGCTGGGCACGCGCGCGCTGAGCGTGCCGCGCACCGTGTATTCGACCAGTTCGATCAGCTTGCCGTCGCCAGCGGGGCGACGCTGCACGCGCATGGTCTGCGCGGAGATATTGTTGTTGACGATGAAACCGCCCTGCTGCGCGGCGACATCCTCGATCGCAAGCGCGGACGAGTACACATCCTTCACCCGGAACTGCGCCTGCGCGGTGCGGATGAACTTGCGTTGGCCGTCGTCGAAGGTGGCGGCGCTGGAGCTGACCTGTCCGGCATCGACGCGGGTGTCGACTTCGACCTGGGGCTCGCTGCGGCGCGAGACTTCTTCGGATTCGGCGGCCGCATCGCCGAGTTCGGCGAAAGCGGGGGCGCTTTCCGATACCGCCTTCGCCGCTTCCTGCGGCACCGGCGCCGATGCGGGCATCGCGCCGCCTTCGGCGGAGCCGGCCATGTCGGCGCTCGACGCGATATTTCTCGATTCGGCAGCGGTTTCCTGTTTGCTGCAGGCCGCGATACCCAGAAGCAGCGCTGCGGTCAGGCCGCAGGCGATCAGATTCGAATGGATGGAACGCATGATGATTCCCCGGTGATCGATCAGTGATGGATGCAACGCACGGCGCGATCAAACGTACCGGATCGGATCGTGGGGTTAGCGCGGGGCGGCCACGGCCGGACGTAACCGGCGTCACCGTGGCCGATGGCAGCGCTTGACGTCAGCGTTCGAGGATCGCGACCACGCCCATGCCGCCTGCGGTGCAGATCGAGATCAGGCAGCGACCGCCGCCGCGTTCCTTCAGCTGCTTGGCGGCGGTGGCGACGATGCGCGCGCCGGTGGCCGCGAACGGATGGCCGGTGGCGAGCGAGGAACCGAGCGGGCTGATCTTCGCCGGATCGATGCTGCCCAGCGGCGCATCCAGGCCGAGCCGGGTCTTGCAGTAGTCGGCGCTTTCCCACGCGCGCAGCGTGCACAGCACCTGTGCGGCGAAGGCTTCGTGGATTTCGTAGAGATCGAAATCCTGCAGCGTGAGCCGGTTGCGCGCCAGCATTTCGGCGACCGCGATCGTCGGCGCCATCAGCAGGCCTTCGCCGTGGACGAAATCGACGGCGGACACATGCGCATCGCGGATGTGGCACAGCACTTCGTGGCCGTGCTGCGCGGCCCAGTCGTCGGAAGCGATGAGGCAGGCTGCGGCGCCGTCGGTGAGCGGCGTGGAATTGCCTGCGGTCAGCGTGCCGCGGCCGGAGATCTTGTCGAACGCCGGCTTCAGCGACGCGAGTTTCTCCAGCGAGGAATCGGCGCGCAGGATGTTGTCGCGCGACACGCCGCGGAAATTGACCACGAGATCATCGAAGAAACCGCGCTCGTAGGCGGCGGCGAGCTTGTGATGCGACGACACCGCCCAGGCGTCCTGCGCTTCGCGCTCGATCTTCCACTCTTTGGCCATGTCCTCGCAGTGTTCGCCCATCGATTTGCCGGTGCGCGGCTCGCCGACGCCGGGAAATTCGGGTTTGAGTTCGCGGAACGAAAACCCGTTGGTGAAGCGCGCGAGGCGGTCCATGGTGGTTTTCGCGGCGGCCACCGACAGCAGGCGGCGGCGGAAGGCCTGGCCGTAGACGATCGGCACGTCCGAGGTGGTGTCGGAGCCGCCGCCGATGCCGGACTCGATCTGCCCGGTGGCGATCTTGTTGGCGACGGTGATGAGGGTGTCGAGCGAGGTGCCGCAGGCGCGCTGCATGGTGATGCCCGGGGTGAGCGGCGACAGGCCCGAGGACAGCGCGGCTTCGCGGCCGATGTTCCAGTCGCTGCTGTGCTTGAGCACCGATCCCATCGCCACTTCGCCCAGCTGCTGGCGGTGCAGGCCGAATTTCTCGACCACCGCGCCGAGGGTCCGGACCGACATTCCGAGGTTGCCGACATCGGTGTAGGCGGTGTTCTGGCGGCAGAAAGGAATACGGGCGCCACCCAGGACGGCGACGGGACGACCATGCAGCATCGGAACACCTCTTGATTGGGCGACCCGCTGGCTCAAGCGCACGGCGGGCATCGATAATGCGTGCGAGTGTAACGCCGCACCGCAGCCCGACCAAAGAGACGATGAGCGCAGATCCGCACGCAACGCAGAAAAATCCCCCGCGCATGATCGTGCGCGGCGCACTGGCGCTGGAACTGGAGCCCGGCAGCCAACCGGGCCGGGCGGCCTTGCGGCAGGCCGAGGCCGGCATGCTCGCCGGCCTGGTCGGACGCGACCTGGCGGCGCTGGCCGCC
>JBAQRU010000063.1:0-5196 GCA_049296025.1 Lysobacteraceae bacterium
GGATAACGTCCTGATGATCTTGCAGACGCGGCACACTATCCCCTGATTGGAGACCCGGAGGGCGATGCACAGGATGTGCATCGTTTTTCGATGAGACAGGGAAGTCTCATCGAAAAATCCCGGCTTCACTTCAGATCGTAGGTTTGAATTGGACTTGAAATGTCTTCTTTGGTTACTTTCTTTGCGCCAAAGAAAGTAACTCGCGCACCAGCGCGAAAAAGGTGCCAGGCCTTACCCGCACACACCGAAGAAACCCTTATTTCCCCTGCGGCGGCGCCGCAAGCTCCTTCGCGTCGAGCGCATCGTCGCGATTGCGATCCTGGCGCTTGAACATCTCCGCCACCCGCGTGCGATGCGCCTCCCGGGTCAACGGCTTGCCGCGACCACCCGGCTGTTCCTCCGGCGCCAGCAGACCGTCGCGGTTGCGGTCCATGTTGTCGAAGGCATAACTCAACCAATCCTGATACTCGAGCAGCGACACCTTGCCGTTGGCGTCCGTATCCATGCGCTGCAGATAATCACCGGTCCCCTGAACCTGCGCATGCGACACGCCGGCCACGCCACAGAGGGCGGCAAGCGACAGGGCGGATGCGAGCGACGACAGGCGCGACATCCGCGCAGCCTGCCCGGATCGGACGCGCGATGCAATCCGGGAGCGAAGGACACGACTGTCGATCCACTGTCCGACGCTTGCCGGGCACAACCCGGCAAGCGTCGATGCAGACCGGGTCAGGCTCAGGGGAGCTGGCAGCAACCGTAACGACCGCCGCCCCACTTGCAACCGGCCTTGTTCGGGCAACCGGTTTCCGGATTGGTGCCGCCCACCGCCTGTGCGGCGCCGAAGCCCAGCGCGCTGGTCACCGCGATGGCCAATACGACCGCTTTCCAATGCTGTTTGATGCCTTTCATCTTCAGAGACTCCTTCATTTCGATGGGCCCGTCGCCTTCCCTTCCTGGATGCGCAATGCGGACATGAGTGATGCCACCTCTTCCCTGGTAACCAATTTGCCGGCGTGCGAATAAAGCACCCGACTGTCGTTATCCACCACGATCACCAGCGGAACCACGCTGACGCTGAACAACGTGCGGATTTTCGATGTGGAGTACGCGACCGGAAAATCGAGTCCATGACTCCGGGCGTATGCCGGAACAACGCTGCCCACGCCAGTACCGATGCCGTAGATCTCGGCGCCGGGATATTCGCCGCGCTTCAGCGCCTCGACGACCGAGCGGATCGCCGGTGTCGTCGCTTCGCACTGCGCGCATTCGGGATCGAAGAAATAGAGGACCTGCCGGCGCTGCGATGCCTGGCCGAGCTGCAGGGTCTCGCCGGTGGCGGTGCTGCCGGTGGCGGTCGGGATCCAACTGCCGATCTGCGGTTCGAGGCCGGCGAGCGCGAGTGCGTCGTAATCGGCGCGCAGATTGCGCTGCTGGATCGACAGTACGACCACCAGTGCACAAGCGGCCAGCAGGGCCGCATACACCAGCATGTCCTTGCGTGGAAGCATCCGCGTTTCCTTCCGGTCGGTCTGACAAACGTCGCGATTCAGCCGCTTGCGTTATCGGCAGCCTGTGTCGCATCCGATGAGGGCCGACCGTAGCACCCGTCCACACACACAGCAAGCGCAGCCCCGTGAAATGTGACGCCCGGCGCTTGCATTCACGATCGATCCTGTCCGGCTCCGATCACGACGCTTCGGTAGCGTTGGCGCCTGCGGCGCTGTCTGTGGAATCATGGCGCCGCCATGTCGATCTACGCCCTCAAACCCAAATTCCAGGCGCTGCTGCGGCCCGTCGTCCGCCGTCTGCACGCGTTGGGCGTCACCGCCAACCAGGTCACGCTGGCCGCCTGCGCGATCTCGCTCGGGCTGGGCGTGTGGCTGTATGCCGCCGCCGCGCCCGGCACCCAGGCCTTCCTGCTGGTGCCGCTGTGGATGTTCCTGCGGATGGCATTCAACGCGATCGACGGCATGCTGGCGCGCGAGTTCGGCCAGCAGTCGAAACTCGGCGCCTATCTCAACGAGCTCACCGACGTGATCGCCGACGCCGCGCTCGCGCTGCCGTTCGCGGCGGTCGCGCCATTCTCCATGGGGCATGCACCGGCATGGGTGGCGACGTTCGCGGTGCTCGCGGGACTCAGCGAATTCGCGGGCGCGCTCGGGCCCACCCTCGGCGCGACCCGCCGCTACGACGGCCCGATGGGCAAGAGCGACCGCGCCTTCGTGCTCGGCGCCATCGCCCTGTGGATCGGGATCGCGGGTCAGCTGCCGGCCTGGGCGGCGTGGCTGTTTCCCGCGCTGTGCGCGCTGACCGCCTGGACCATCGTGCGCCGCGTGCGCAATGGTCTGCGCGAGGCGCGCTGACCACCGCTCCGCCCCACGGACCCACCGACTGCCGCCCAGCGTGCTTGAGCCGTCGGTATCGAACTTCGATACTCCACGGATATCGCGCGGCAACGCGTCCGCCGCGCGCCCGACACTGCGTGTTTCGTTGTCGTAATCCACCCATTGCTCCTGTTGGCACCCCTCCGCGAGGAACACGTCACCCCCATGTCGGCCCCCAGACACTGCACTGAACACACGTTCGCCACCCACGACGACGTCGCGCTTTTCTATCGCCACTGGCCCGCGCAAGGCGACGCGCGCGGCGCCATCGTGCTGATCCATCGCGGCCACGAGCATTCGGGGCGGATGGCGCATCTCGCCGACGAACTCGCGCTGCCGGATTTCGATGTCTTCGCCTACGACATGCGCGGCCACGGACGTTCGCCCGGCGTGCGCGGCGACAGCCCGAGCTTCGCGACCTCGGTGCGCGACCTGCAGACTTTCGTCGATCACATCGCGACCATTCACGGCGTGGAGATCGCCGATCTGATCGTGATCGCGCAAAGCGTGGGCGCTGTGCTCGCCAGCACCTGGGCGCACGATTACGCGCCGAAAATCCGCGGGCTGGTGCTGGCGTCGCCGGCCTTCAAGGTCAAGCTCTATGTGCCGTTCGCGCGGCCGGGCCTGGCGCTGATGCGCAAGCTGCGCGGCAATTTCTTCGTCAACAGCTACGTGAAGGCGAAGTTCCTCACCCACGATCCCGATCGCATCGCCAGCTACAACACCGACCCGCTGATCTCGCGGCCGATCTCGGTGAACATCCTGCTGGGCCTGTACGAAGCCGCCGATCGCGTGGTCGCCGATGCCGCCGCGATCACCTTGCCGGTGCAGCTGCTGATCTCGGGCAGCGACTGGGTGGTACACCACGCGCCGCAGCATCGTTTCTTCGAACGCCTGACCAGCGCGCGCAAGGAAATGCATGTGCTGCCGGGCTTCTTCCACGACACCCTCGGCGAGCGCGACCGCAAGCAGGCGATCGACCGCATCCGCAGTTTCGTGCTCGGTCTGTTCGACGACCCGCCGGCAGCGGTTTCGCTGCGCGATGCGCACCGCACCGGCTACACCGCCGACGAATCGCGCGCATTGGGCAAAGCATTGCCGTGGTACACGCCGCGCGGCGCGTACTGGGCGATCACGCGGGCATCGCTGAAACTCGGCGGCCGGCTGTCGCGCGGCATCGCACTGGGCCATGCCACCGGCTTCGATTCGGGCAGCACGCTCGATTACGTCTATCGCAACCAGGCGCAGGGCATGCCGCTGATCGGCGTCGCCATCGATCGCACCTACCTGGATTCGATCGGCTGGCGCGGCATCCGCATCCGCAAGACCCATGTCGAGGAATTGCTGCGCAAGGCCTTCGCGCGCGTCCGCACACGTGGGCTGCCGTTGCGGGTCATGGACGTCGCCGCCGGTCACGGCCGCTACGTACTCGATGCAATCGCCGACGCCTCGGACCAAAGCCGGCCGGATTCGATCCTGCTGCGCGATTACAGCAATATCAACGTGCGCGACGGTCGCGCGCTGATCGCCGAACGCGGCCTCTACAGCATCGCGCAGTTCGTGCAGGGCGATGCGTTCGATCGCGACGATCTGGCGCGGGTATCGCCAGCGCCGACGGTGGCGGTGGTGTCGGGCCTGTACGAACTGTTTCCGGACAACGATCAGGTCGCCGCATCGCTCGCAGGCATCGCCGCAGCGGTGCCGCCGGGCGGCTGTCTGGTCTACACCGGCCAGCCTTGGCATCCGCAACTGGAATTGATCGCGCGCGCGCTGACCAGCCACCGCCAGGGCCAGGCGTGGGTGATGCGCCGACGCACGCAGGCGGAGATGGACCAACTCGTCGAAGCGGCCGGCTTCCGCAAGCTCGAGCAGCGTATCGATGCGTTCGGCATCTTCACCGTATCGCTGGCGGTGCGCGAAGGGTGAACGCAACGTCGGCAGGCCGCCCTTGGAAACAGGCCACACTGTGGCTGGCGTTTCTCGCGCCGTTCTTCTACCTGAGCTACGGCTTCGCGAATCATCTCGCGGCGCAGCGCAGCGATGTCGGCGCGGTGGTGTACGACTGGGAGCGCGGCGTGCCGTTCCTCGCGTGGACGATCGTGCCGTACTGGTCTATCAATCTGTTCTACGGCCTGTCGCTGTTCCTGTGCCGTACGCGCGACGAAGTGCATGCGCACGGCCGTCGACTGCTGACCGCGCAGCTGGTCGCGGTGAGCTGTTTCCTGCTGTTCCCACTCGGCTTCACCTTCGTGCGCCCGGACAGCGACGGCATTCCGGGGATGTTCTTCGCGGCGCTGACCAGTTTCGACAAACCGTTCAACCAGGCGCCGTCGCTGCATATCGCGCTGCTGGTGATCCTGTGGGATCTCTACCGGCGCCTGATTCCCCGGTCGTGGCACTGGCTGCTGCACGGCTGGTCGCTGCTCATCGCGGTGTCGGTGCTGACGACGTACCAGCATCACTTCATCGACATTCCCACCGGCGCGCTGCTCGGACTGCTGTGCCTGTGGCTGTGGCCGCTGGACGCTTCGAGTCCGCTGCGCCATGCGCGCTTCACCGACGATCCGCAGCGGCGGCGCTTGGCATCGTTCTACGTCATCGGTGCGGCGGCGTGTTTTGGAACCGCGACGCTCGGCGGCATCGCGCTGTGGCTGTGCTGGCCCGGCGTCGCGCTGCTGATGGTCGCGCTGCACTACGCCGTGTTCGGCGTCGAAGGCTTCCAGAAGCATGCGGACGGACGCATCGCGCACGGCGCGCGCTGGCTGCTGGCGCCGTACCGGCTGGGCGCGTGGATCAATTCGCGGCTGTGGAC
>JBAQRU010000064.1:0-4476 GCA_049296025.1 Lysobacteraceae bacterium
CTCCAAGGTGGAGCAACTGCCGGTGCTGACCGTCGACGAACCGACGATCTCGATGACCTTCCAGGTCAACGACTCGCCGTTCGCCGGCGTGAAGGACCGCAGCGGCGGCAAGTTCCTGACCTCGCGCCAGCTGCGCGACCGCCTGATCCGTGAGACCCAGCACAACGTCGCGCTGAAGGTCGAAGACACCGCCGACGCCGACAAATTCAAGGTCAGCGGTCGTGGCGAACTGCATCTGTCGATCCTGATCGAAACCATGCGTCGCGAAGGTTACGAACTGGCCGTGTCGCGGCCGGAAGTGATCATCAAGGAGATCGACGGCGAGAAGATGGAGCCGTTCGAGTCGCTGGTGGTCGATCTGGAAGAGCAGTACCAGGGCGGCGTGATGTCGCGCCTCGGCGAGCGCAAGGCGCAGCTCACCAACATGGAACCGGACGGCAAGGGCCGCGTGCGCATCGATTTCATGATCCCGGCGCGCGGCTTGATCGGCTTCCAGACCGAATTCCGCACGATTACCGCGGGCACCGGCCTGCTGTTCCACGTCTTCGACCATTACGGCCCGAAGACCGATGGCGATATCGGCCAGCGCCAGAACGGCGTGCTGATCTCCAACGGCACCGGTCCCTCGCCCGCCTATGCGCAGATCGCGATGCAGGAACGCGGCCGGCTGTTCATCGAGCCGGGCGACGAAATCTACGAAGGCCAGATCGTCGGCATCCACTCCAAGGACAACGACCTCACCGTCAATGCGTTGCGCGGCAAGCAGCTCACCAACTTCCGCGCTTCGGGCAAGGACGATGACGAAGGCCTGATTCCGGCAATCAAGTTCTCGCTGGAACAGGCGCTGGAATTCATCGACGACGACGAACTGGTGGAAATCACCCCCAAGGCGATCCGCCTGCGCAAGAAGCAGCGCACCGAAACCGACCGCAAGCGCGCGTCCCGCGCCGCGTAAGTCAGCGCTCCGTTCGCGCAGACATGGAACGGGATGCGCCGAAGGACCTCGACCATCGCGCGCATGCCAGTCTGCGCGCGATCGCGCTGGTCGAGGTGGGCAAGGGCGTCCTCGCCCTGCTCGCAGCCGGCAGCATCGCAACCTTCGGCGCGACGCGGATCGATGAAGCCATCGACCGGCTGGCCTCGCTGTCGCATTTCGATACGATCCACCGGGCGCTCTCCGCAGTCGCCAGCGACATCAATCCGGCCTCGGTGCAACTGGTCGCAGCGATGATCGCAGCCTACGGCGCATTGCGTCTGGCCGAAGGCTGGGGGCTGTGGCGCGCACGGGCATGGGCATCCTGGCTGGGCGCCGTTTCGGTCGCGCTTTACCTTCCCTTCGATGTGTATGCATCGATCCGCTATCCACGCTGGATCGCATTCGTCGCGCTTGCCATCAACCTCGCGATACTCTGGATCTTGACGCGCGACCTCTTCGACCGGCGCAGAGCCAATCGCATTGTTTCCATTCGCGACACCCGCCGCGAATGCGATGTCTGACGCGATCTCCCGACACGATCTCCACATGATCCCCGAGAACACATCACGATGAGCCAGCAGACCTCCTACGATCCGAGCCCGCGTGCGCATCCCGGGCTGCATGTCATCGCCCTGATCGAATTGAGCAAAGGCCTGGTCTCCGTATCTGCAGCGATCGCGTTGGCATTGGTCGGTCCGTTGCCGATCCGCGCATTGATCGCCACCATCGGGAAATATCTGCATTTCGATACGCAGCACAGCGCGCTGGCCCGCCTCATCGAAAACATCACCCCGGAGACCGTGCATCTCGCGGCTGCGGCCATCGGCGTTTACGCAGTGCTGCGCTTCGTGCTGTTCTGGGGCCTGTGGCGGGTGAAGGCCTGGGCATCGTGGCTGGGCGCCTGCGCAGCGACGCTCTACGTACCGTTCTGCCTGTATGCGCTGTGGCGTTATCCGGGCTGGCCGACTGCGGCCGTGCTCGTGCTCAACCTCATCATCGTCTGGGTGCTGGTGCGCGACCTTCGCCGGCGAAGCCTGGCGGCACCGCAAGCGGCGACGCCCAACCCGTAATCCCTCCATTGGCTGCCACGATGCTTGCGTCTGGCGTGCGGATACGGAACGGTGTGCGGATTGACATCGAAGATTCCGGAGGCTCCATGTTTCCGCGCCCGCCCCTCATGTTGTTGTGCAGCCTCGTCGTGGTTTCGGTGACGGCTGGCGGTTGCCCGGCACGCAACGCGAACGCTGCGACCATCGAAGACGCGACCTCCGCGCCCGCAGATCGGCGGGAGTTCGCCTGGGAAGAGGCCACCATCGCGCAGTTGCAGGCGCGCATGGTCTCCGGAACGCTCGACAGCCAGCGATTGACCCGCGCCGATCTCGACCGCATCGCCGCCATCGACGATGCCGGTCCGAGGCTCAAGGTGGGGATCGTGTTCATGGGCGCGGCATGGAGCGAAGCGAAGCTGATCGGCTACGCGTTCGGCTACGAACAGGGCACACGTGCGCGCAAGCCACCGACGTTCGCACCCTCGATCGGGACATCGGCGACCACTGCACCGCAGGAAGTCGATGTCCGCTGATCCCGAGATCCAACTCTGGCTGCTCACCGCGCTCGCCGGCTTCGCCGCCGGCCTGATCGACAGCATCGTCGGTGGCGGTGGACTGGTGCTGACGCCGGCCATGCTCAATCTGCATCCCGGCCTGCAGATCCTGCAGGCCATCGGCACCCAGCGCACCAGTTCGATCCTCGGCACCAGCGTCGCGGCATGGAATTATCTGCGCCGCATCCGGGTCGAGCGCCGGGTGCTTTTACCTGCATGCATCGCCGCCTTGAGCGCATCGGCGGTCGGCGTGCAGTTCGCGAAGCGCATCGACCCGGACATCCTGAAGTGGACAGTGCTCGCGATCTGCGTCGTGCTCGCCATCTACACCGCGTCGCGCAAGGATCTGGGGCTGCGCGAAGACCGTCGCCTCCACCCGAAACACGAAGCGATGGCGGCCGCCGGCATCGGCGCGGCCACCGGTTTCTACAACGGACTGATCGGCCCGGGCACCGGCACGATCATGGTGTTCGCCTTCGTCAGCTTCCTCGGCCTCGATTTCCTGAAGTCGTCAGCGGTATCGAAAACCACCAATGTCGCCGCCGACCTCAGTTCATGGACGGTGCTGATGTTCGGCGGCTACGTGATCTGGGCACTTGCGCTGCCGCTGATCATCGGCAACATGATCGGCAGTTACATCGGCAGCCATCTCGCGATCAAACGCGGCCAGGGCTTCGTCCGTGCAGTGTTCCTGATCATTGTGCTGGCGCTGATCGCAAGGCAGGCGTGGCTGTTGATCCAGGCCTGAAACTCGAACTCCGATGCAACCGTCACACGCCTGCCGCGTGACGCCAGAGCGCTCGGTTGAGCGGCGCGAGCTTGCCGACGAGTCCCAGCGCAGGGCCGCGCAGCAATGTCGTGGCGACATCGTCATTCGAAAACATGCGGTTGATCGCACTGAAGGCATGCGCCGAAGCGGTCGCATCGCTGCGACGGGCACGGGCCCAGCGCGCGAGACGATGCGGCGCGACCCAGTCGGCGCGTCGCGCCTGCGCGGAGGCGATGGCATCGCGCAAGGCAGACACATCGCGCAGACCGAGATTCACGCCCTGCCCGGCCAGCGGATGCACCACATGCGCGGCATCGCCGATGGCGAGCACGCGACCGGCGACGTAGGCATCGGCGAGCTGCCTGCGCAGCGGAAAGGCGATGCGTTTGCTCAGCGGGTGGACGTCGCCGAGGCGCGAAGCAAACGCGCGGGTGAGTTCTTCGGCGAACGCGGCATCGTCGAGCGCAGCGACGCGCACCGCTTCGGCGTCGGGCAAGGTCCAGACGATCGACGAGACGTTCGCCGCCTCCGGCCAGGGCGCGCACGGCAGGAACGCCAGCGGCCCGGTCGGCAGGAACCGCTGCCACGCGGTGTCTTCGTGCGAACGCTCGGTCGCGACATACGCGACCACGCCGCGCTGGCCGTAGTCTTCGGTTTTCGTGCCGATAGCGGCGAGTTCGCGCAGCGTCGAACGCCCACCGTCGGCCGCGATGGCGATACGCGCTTCCACGCGCAGGCCGTCGTCGAGTTCCAGCGTGGCGCCTTCTTCATCCTGCTCCAGCGCGACCACGCTTGCAGGGCAACGCACGATCACGTTCGACTGCCGCAACGCCGCCCACAAGCGATCCTGCAGCAGCGCGTGCTCGACGATCCAACCCAGTTGTTTCACTGCGAAGGCATCGGCATCGAACCGCAGTTCGTCGCCACCGGCCGCGTCCCACACGCGCATGCGCCGATAGGGATGCGCGCGAGCGTCGCGCACAGCGGCCCACACCCCGATCGATTCGAACAATGCCGCGTTGTCGGGCGCGAACGCATACACGCGCGGATCGGCGTCGGTCGACTGCCACGCAGGCGCTTCGGCATGCTCGATCAGCGTCACCTGCAGCCCCTGCTGCGCCAGCGCCA
>JBAQRU010000065.1:0-26120 GCA_049296025.1 Lysobacteraceae bacterium
CACGGCGGCATCGAGCGCGGCGAGAAAGCCCTCGCGGTCGTCCACCAGTCGCACCCAGGTCGAGAATTTCTCGATCTCCGGATTGCGCACGCTCACCACCGCTTTGCCGGCAGCGAGATATTCGCGCAGCTTCAGCGGATTGGCGTTGGCGACCTGGCGGTTGAGCCGGTAGGGAATGATCGCGGCGTCGAA
Organism: Lysobacteraceae bacterium; assembly: GCA_049296025.1. Lineage (GTDB taxonomy): Bacteria > Pseudomonadota > Gammaproteobacteria > Xanthomonadales > Xanthomonadaceae > Lysobacter_I. The sequence continues at coordinate 193 of JBAQRU010000065.1, forward strand.
GGCTTTCGACCACGACGGCAGCGTCGCGTAGGGTTGCGAACCGGCCAGATGCACGTTCGGCAGCGCGCGCAGGCCATCGATCGCCACGTGCGCGTGGCCGACCAGCAGGAAGCTCCACTGCGGACGCTGCCGCGCCAGCCATTCGATCAGTGGCACGTCGATCCATTCGTGGATCGAGCCGATGTAGCCGACCACCGGTTGCGGCAGATCGCGTGCCAGCGCAGGCAGTTCGGTCGCGGGATCCTGCGCCTTGGCGAACAGCTCGACGTCCACGCCGTGCGGCGAGAACAGCGTATTCGGATTGAGCGCGCGCTTGCCGTCGAGCAGCGCCGGTGGCGCGACGAACAGCAGATCGGCGCGACGGCTCAGATCGAGATCGCGCTGCGCGATCAGCGCGGCGTCCACACCCGGATGCGCGGCGTAGTCGTCGATGCAGTAGTACACGCAGAAGTCTTCGCCGAGCTTGCCGGCGTGGACGCCCGGATGCGGCACCACGAACCACGAAATGCGCTTGCGGATACCGGCCAGCCGCAGCGCGCGACGCACCGCCCAGCGCCCGAACAGGCGATTGAAGGCATCGACGCCCGGCAGGCGCCGGAACGGCAGCTGCGGCACCGTGCAGTGCCAGAGTCCATCGGCGACCCGGGTTGGTCGTTTGAAGGCGGCCAATACTTTGCGCACCGCGCGTTTGAGGTCGCGCCCGGAGGCGTTCGGCGCGCGCATGCCGGGCGAATCGACGTACAGCACCGGCACGTGGCGCGCCAGTCGCACCGCGACGTGATGGCTGCTGGTGCGGTTCTCGGCGAACCAGTCGTTGCCGAAATAGACGATGCCGTAGCCTTCCAACGCGGACAACGATGCAGCCTCATTCATCGCGCCACCAGCCGATCAGCCATGCGGTGCTGCCATGGTGAATCCAGTCCTTGTGCAGGCCGGGCACGGCATCGAGATGCGGACCGATCAGGCCGCAGGCGGGCGCGAAAAACGTGACCAGCCCGTTGCGGCCGAGATGGCGCATCCGCGCGATCGTTTTTTCCGGTTCGCTTAGGTAGTAGAGCACTTCGCAGGCGGTGACCAGATCGAAACGGTGGCGGCTGCCGCCCCAGGGCTGGCCGAAAATGTCGGTGGCTTCGAACTGCGCCTGCGGCAGGCGCTTGCGCGCGCGCTCGACCGCCTGCTGACTGACATCGACGCCATACTGCGTATCGCTGAGGCGGGCGAGATATTCGGTCTGATGGCCTTCGCCGCAGCCGAGTTCGAGCACCGACCCGACCCGGCCGAACGCCCGTTCGATCACCCGATTGGTTGCCTCGAAGCGCGCGCGTTCGAGATCCGATGCCATGTTCCATGGGTCTTCGACCGTATACGCCAGATCCAGGCGGTCGAAGTTGTCGCTGCCGCCGACGCCGCGCAGGGCGTATTTCATCCACAGGCGACGGCGCGCCTTGCGCAGCAGAGTGATCGCTTTGGAAAACATGCCAGTACCCGATCAGTCGCAGTCGCGGTCGTCGGGGTTCGTTGCGTCGGCGGGCGCAGCGCGCGCAGCCGACACGCGCAGCGGGCGCAGCGGCGAGCTGTACCAGTCCACGACTTTGTCGCAGCGGAATTCGACCCACGACGGGCCATAGCTCCAGCGCAGCGCATGCATATCGAGCGGTTCCCCCAGAATGTCCCGCACCGTGTGTTTCCCCATGCCCGGCGCGATCGCCAGCGTCGCCGTCAGCGGCTTCGCAGCGATGCGCGCGGGTTGTTCGCCGCTGTCGTCGGACGTTTCGATCGCAGCGACTCGACCCGCACCCGCGACAGCAGCGGGATCGCTGCCGTTTTCGGGCTTGTTTTCCACCACCCGCCAGCCCAGCACGGCGATGGCGACCAGCGATACTGTCACGAAGTAACGGGATATTCTGCCAAATCCGGACGCCGTCGGTTCGATCAGGTGCGGATTGCCTGCAAATGAATGGCTCGGCGCAACGCTGCCGGCACAGGTGACGGGCCGCTCCGGCGACAGTTGCCCCAAGGGCATCGCGCCGGGCATCCGCCGATAACGCGTGTGGAAATCCAGCGCCGCATCGTAGAGCCGATTCAATTGCTGCAACTGTCCGGTATCCTCTGCGCTCCCGCCCTGGTCGGGGTGGAGTTTCGATACGCGTCGTCGCCACGCACCGCGCAATTCGGCGAGCGAACAGGTCGAATCGAGTCCGAGTTCGCGATACAGCGCTCCGAAATCGGTGTCTTCGGCCATGTCCGCTCCATCGCAGGCGTTCGTGCGAGGCGCGCAGTGGACCGCGTTCGCCGTGCGAATGCAAGCGTCGACGCAGCGTCCGGACGGCGGCGGAAAATGCGTTGTGCGTAAAAGATACAGGGGGTGAAATGAGCGGTACGGTTGGGGACGCGGGGGTCCGGTCGAGCGAAATGCCGTTGGCCGGTCGTCGGCCTCGGTTGGCGCGCGCCTGTGCCCGTGCGGGCCTGTTGCCGCTGATCGCGCGGGTGCGGACGATGCTTCGCCACGATCTGCGTATCCTCGCCTACCACCGCGTGCTGGACACTGCCGAGCCGGCCGGCTTCCTTTTCGACCCCGAGCTGATCAGTGCCTCCAGCGAGGCCTTCCGCCAGCAGTTGGCCATCGTCAAGCGCCGGTTCGTGCCGATGCGCTTCGATGAGCTGATCGATTGCGTGGATCGCGGTCGGCCCGTGCCGCGCCGTGCGGTGCTCATCACCTTCGACGACGGCTACGACGACAACTACCGCCACGCTTGGCCGATTCTGCGCGATGCCGGCCTGTCGGCGATGTTCTTCGTGTCCACCGGGCATGTCGATTCGGGCCGACCCTACGCCTACGATTGGCTGGTGCATATGCTGTGCACGACCCGCGCCGCATCCCTGCAGGCGCCGGAACTGGGCATCGAATGGGCGTTGCCGGACGATCTGGGCGCACGTCGCAACCTGGCCGCCCGGCTGCTCGACTGCATCAAGGCACTCGATGCGTACGCGCAACAGGCGCTGATCGATCGCTTGCAGCGCGAATGGTCGCTGCCGTCGGATGGCGGACATCCCGATTGCCGGCCGATGACATGGGCGCAGCTGCGCGAGATGCATGCGGGTGGCATGGAAGTGGGCTCGCACGGCGTGGATCACCGGATGCTCGCGAAAATGCCGCGGGCGGCGATGCGCGAGGAAGTGGCGGCGTCCAAGCGCACCATCGAGCGCGAACTCGGCAGCGAGGCGCGGGTCATCTCGTATCCGGTCGGCGGTGCCGATGCCTACAACGGCGAGGTCGTCGCTGCAGTGCGCGATGCGGGCTACCGGATGGCCTGCAGTTATCTTGCCGGCCCGGAACGACTGCATCCGGACGCCCGTTACGCGATGCGACGGATTCCGGTCGAACGGCATATGGATGCGGACTGGTTCGAGGGCATGCTCGCGCTGCCGGAAGTCTTCTGCCATCGCTCGCGCATGCGGGGCGGGTAGGGCCGCCATGTTCATCGCGATGATGCTCTATCTGCTGCTTGTGCTGATCCGACCGCAGGACTACCCGGCGATGGTCGACAGCGTCGGCCTGCCGCTGCAGCCGATCATGCTGATCACGGCGGCCGGATTCTGGCTGCTGTCGCCGCGGAAGAATTTCGATGCGCCGCAGTATCCGCTGCTGTTGATGTTTTTCGGCGTGATGCTGGTGTCGCACGTGTTCAACGGCTGGATCGGCGGCGCGATCGAACAGATCGGCAAATTCGCGCCGGTGGTGCTGGCGTTCGCGGTGTTCGCCAACGCACTGGATCGTCGCAGTCGGATACTGACGATCATGGCGACGTTTTCGCTCTGCGCTGGGGTGCTGGCGATCCACGGGATCGAGCAGCGGCAGACGGGGCTGGGCTGGACCGGCGTCGAAATGTCGCAAGGCACGCGGATCCAGTATGTCGGCATCTTCAACGATCCCAACGATCTGGGTCTGCTGTTCGTGAGCTGCATTCCGATGGCCGCTTATCTCAGCAGTCGCGGCGGTTTGCTGGGCCTGCGCCGTCTGTTCTGGCTCACCGTCACCGGCGTACTGGTGTATGGCGTCTATCTCACCGATTCGCGCGGTGCGCTGCTCGCGCTGCTGGCGGTGATGGGCGTGTATATCTGGCAGCGAAAGGGGCTCTTCGTGGCAGGCGTGCTCGGCGCGATGGCGGTGGCGGTGCTGCTGGCGTTGCCTTCGCGATTCAGCGAGATCGATGCCGAAGAGGAATCGGCGCAGGGGCGCATCGAATCCTGGTACGAAGGGCTGCAGATGTTCCAGGGACACCCGGTCTTCGGCGTCGGGCCCGATCAGTACACCGACTACAATCCGCTGACCGCGCACAACTCGTTCGTACTGATCCTCGCCGAGACCGGTATCATCGGCTACACCCTGTGGCTCGCGTTCGTGGTGTATTGCTTCCGGATGATGTGGACGGGGTCGCGGCCGCAGGCCATGCAGGGATGGGACGGGCAGGGCGATGAAGCTCCTGACGTCGGGGACGACGGGACGGACTGCATCGAAACGGATTTCATGGAGACGGACTTCATGGAAACGGACTTCGAAGCGCTCGATGCGCGCATCGAAGAAGGTCGTGCGATCGCGATGACACTGCTGTTGTCCCTGATCGGTTTCTTCATTGCCGCGTTTTTTCTGAGCCGGAGTTACGTCATCATTCTGTATCTGCTCACCGCGCTGGTGGTCGCGCATTACGCCGATATCCGACGGGACGACCCGGAATTGCCGCGTTTCCAGCTGGGCGACGATGCCCTGCTGTGGCCTGCTGTGGGGTTTGGCAGCGCCATCTTCCTGTATGTCGTGGTCAAGGTTCTTCTGGTGATGCAATGACGCTCCGCGCGCGCACGCTTCGCAATACGTTGTTCTCTTCGGTGGCGATGTACACCGAATTCGCGCTGGGCATGCTGACCTCGATCGTCATCGCCCGTCATCTCGGCCCGGAAGGATTCGGCGCCTACAGTGCGATCATCTGGCTGGTCGGCATGGGGATCGCCGCGACCAATTCGGGTACCGCCAGCTCGGCGATCAAGTTCGTCGCGGAGCTGCGCGGCGGCGGGCGGGATTCGCTGGTCCGTCCGCTGGTCGCTTATCTACGCCGCGCGCAGCGACTGTTTCTTGCGATCGTTCTGCTGATCGGCGCGCTGGCGCTGTGGCTGGCGGGGCATCGGGTGGCGCCGGATTTCCATCACGGGATGTTGTTCGCGTTCCTGGTGGTCGCGGTGTCGCTGCGCGCCGGCTACATGTTCAACATCGGTGTGGCCAAGGGCCTGGAGAATTTCCGGATCAATGCGATGATCGCGGTGCTGTCGACACCGTTGAATCTTGCGATGGTGATGCTGGTGATGTGGTTCGACATGCCGGTGGAATGGCTGCTCGGCGTGTTCCTGGTGTCGAGCGTGGTGTTCCACACGATGTCGCGTGCGCAGGTGAGTCCGTTATTGCCGCCCGGCGAAGACCGCCCGGAGCTGCCGGCGGATCTGGTGCCGCGCGTGCGCCGGCAGATGTTCTACAGCACCCTGATCGTCACCGTCGGTTTCATCGCCGCCAGCGAAATCGAGGTGCTGTTTCTCACCGCATACGCCGACCCGCACGCCGCCGGCCAGTTCAAGGTCGGTTATCAACTTGCCAGCGGCGCGACGACGCTGGTGCCGGGCGTGTTCGGTGCGTTGCTGCTGCCGATGATGGCGAATGCATTGAGCCAGGGGCGCGAAGTCGCGGGCCGGCGTTTCGCCGCGTCCACAGCCTATCTCGCGCTGCTGGCGCTGCCGCTGGTGGCGTTCGGCGTGGTGCTCGCGAAGCCGTTGATCGGCCTGCTCTACGGCAGCGAATACGACGAAGCCGCAGTGGTGTTCGCGGTCTGCCTGGCCGGCACCGCGATCGCGACCTGTGCGCAGGGCGGATCGAGCCTGCTGATCAGCGCCGATCGCCAGCGCGCGGTGCTGATCCTGGTGATCTGCTTCGGCGTGCTGAAACTGGTGCTGGATGCGTGGCTGATCCGTGTCGATGGTTTGCACGGTGCGATGGTCGCGTTCTTCAGCGTGTCGATCTTCAACGCGATCGCCTATGTGACGATGGCGGCGCGGGTCAGCGGTATCTCGCCCGATTGGGCGCGGATCCTGCGCACGCTGCTGGCGAGCGTACTCGCGGTGCTGCCGCTGTGGCCGCTGGTACCGCATCTGCAGGCATGGGCCGCGCTGGTCGTCGGCGCCGCGATCGGCGGGGCGCTGTACCTGCCGCTGACGCTCTCCCTGGGCTGCTGGACGCGCAACGACATCGCGCACATGCAGCAGTTGCACCAGCGTCTTCTGAAGGGGCAGCCGCGCCTCGGCGCGCGATTGCTTTCATGGGCGCATGCGCGTGCGGAGGTGCCGGCATGAGCGGTGTCTACGAATCCCTGTTCCGGGGCGTGCTGTATCCGGCCTACGAGTCGGGCCTGCGCGGACGCAGGACCCTGGCGTATCTGCGCGAGTACGAGCGCGACCAGTGGCGCTCCGCCGATGAACTCCACGCGCTGCAGTGGGACAAGTTGCAGCGTCTGATCGCGCACTGCTGGCAGCAGGTGCCGTTCTATCGCGAATGGTGGGGGCGGGCCGGTGTCGGCGCCGCGGAAGACATCCGCAGCCGGGAAGACTATGCGCGGCTGCCGCTGTTGACCAAGCCGGTGATTCGCGAGCACTTCGAATCGATGATCGCACCGGCCTGTCGCGATGCGATGTATTTCAAGAGCACGGGCGGTTCGACCGGCGAGCCGCTGCATTTCGGCTATACGCGCGAGAGCTACGAACGCCGGGTCGCGGTGATGTTCCGGGGCTACGGCTGGTCCGGTGCGCATCTGGGGCAACGCACGGTGTATCTGTGGGGTGCGCCGGTCGCGGCGCCAGCGGGCTTCCGGTTGTTCAAGGACCGTCTTTACCACGCTGCGTTCAACCGGCGCATGCTCAACGCGTTCGATATGAGCGAACAGCGGATGGCCGAGTATGCCGACGCGATCGACCGCTTCAAGCCCGAGACCATCATTTCCTACGTTGGCCCGCTGGTGGAGCTGGCGCATTGGATCGAACGCAACGGCCGCAGCATCCATCGCCCGCAGCGCGTGCTCGGTGCAGCGGAAGCACTGCACGCGCATCAGCGCGAACTCCTGCAGCGCGTCTTCGGCGCGCCCGCGTACGACACCTACGGCTGCCGCGAAGTCATGTTGATCGCCGCCGAGTGCGAAGCGCACGATGGCCTGCATATCAATATCGATCATCTGCACGTCGAATTCCATCACGAGACCGCCGCCGCTCGCGGCAGCGGCCCGGCCGAACTGGTGATCACCGATCTGCATAATTTCGGCATGCCGATGATGCGCTATCTCAACGGCGATCTGGGCACGCCTGGCGGCAGCACCTGCGCCTGTGGCCGGCATCTGCCGAAACTGGCCAAGGTCGACGGACGCAAGCTTGATGCGCTGCGTACCGCCGACGGACGCGTGCTTCCGGGCGAATACTTCGTGCATACACTGATGAATTTTTCGGCGATCCGCCACTATCAGGTCGTGCAACGCAGTCTGGACACGATCCTGATGCGGCTGGTGGCGAGCGATGCATTCGACGCTGCTTCGGAAGCGAGTGTCCGCGATGAGATCCGCAAGCTGGTGGGCGACGACATTACCGTCGTATTCGAATACCGCGATGAAATTCCGCTCACCGCCAGCGGCAAGCGTCGCGTCACCCTCTGCGAGCTGCCGACGTGACCGCCATCGGCAAGGACGCTGCGACGGCGGTCGACATTGCGCATGTGGTCGAGAATCTCGAACGCGGCGGCCTCGAGCGCATGGTGATTGATCTTGTCGGCGCGCAGCAGGCAGCAGGGCATCGCTGCCGGGTCGCCTGTCTGTTCGAGCCCGGTGCGCTCGCGCAGGAGCTCGCATCGCAGGGCATTGAGGTGCATGCCTGCCGCAAGCGCAGTGGTTTCGATCCCGGCGCAGTGGCAAGGCTGCGCGCATGGCTGCGTGCGGTTCCGGGCGCGGTCGTCCACACCCACAACGCCAATGCGCACTATCACACCGTCGCCGCAGGACTCGGGTTGCCGCTGGCGAAGGTGATCAACACCCGCCATGGCATGGGCGCTTCGCAGCCCGGCAGTCGCGGCGAATGGCTGTATCGCAGGACGATGCGGCGAACCGATATCGTCGCGGCGGTCTGCGAGGCGGCGCGCGCGCGTTTCGCGCAGCAGGGCGTTCGTCCAAGGAAGCAATTGCTTGCGGTGCCCAACGGCATCCGGGTCGAGGATTTCTCGTGCGCGTCCGGGGAGCGCCGCGCCGCATTGCGCAATGTGCTGGGTTTTGCGCCGGGCGTGCGCATCATCGGCACCGTCGGCCGGCTCAATCCGGTCAAGGATCAGGCGAGCCTGCTGCGCGCGTTCGCACGCGTGCATGCGCAATCCGCCGACACCGCACTGGTGCTGGTGGGCGACGGCGCGCTGCGCGCCACGCTGGAAGCGCAGAGCACGGCGCTCGGCATCGGCGATGCGGTGCGTTTGCTCGGCGACCGCAGCGATGTGCGCCAGCTGCTGCAGGGTTTCGACATGTTCGTGCTGTCGTCGTTGAGCGAAGGCTATTCGATGGCGCTGCTCGAAGCCTGCGCCAGCGGCCTGCCGATCGTGGCCACGGACGTGGGTGGAAATCGCGAGATCGTCGTCGACGGACGCAACGGCTTCGTGGCCGCGCCCGCCGACGAGGAGGCGTTCTCCGAAGCCATGGCCGCGCTGCTGCGCGAACCCGCGCGCGCCGTGCGGATGGGACAGGCCGGTCGCGACTGGGCGCTGCGCGAAGCGTCGATCGCGACGATGGCGGCACGCTACGACGTGCTTTACCGGGACGACGGGCGATGACTTCCTGCATCATTGCGCGCCCGCTCGGGCGCTCCCAAGCCCGCAGCCGTGGGCCGAATCCGTTCCCATGCACGTTTCCATGATCGTCGACGATATGAATCCACGCCCCAGGAAACTCAAAGTATTGCGCTGGCTGCCGAACCGCTGGGTGCTGACCCGCGGCGCACGGCGCGGGCGGGTGCTGCATCTCACCTTCGACGATGGCCCGCATCCGGAGCACACGCCGGTTCTGCTCGATCTGCTTGCGACGCATCGTGCGAAGGCGACGTTCTTCCTGATCGGTCGCGAGGCGGAGCGTTATCCGGAGCTGGTCGAACGCATCGTTCGCGAGGGTCACGTCCTGGGCAACCACACCTGGAGTCACCCGCAGTTCGATCGCCTCGATCTGGCCGCGCAGCGCGAGGAGATCAATCGGACCGACCGCCTGCTCGCCGGTTTCGATGGCCTCGCACGGCACGATTTCCGTCCGCCCCGGGGCGTGCTGCCGCGACCGATGGTGCTGGACTGCGTCCGCCGCGGCCAGCGGATCGCGTATTGGTCCTATGACAGCCTCGATTACAGCAAACGACCGGCGGAGGCCTTGATCGCTTCGGCGCAGCGCTATCCGCCAGCGTTCGGCGAGATCCTGCTGATGCACGACGACAGCGCGCTCTCGCTGCAACTGCTGGAAACGATGCTGCCCGTGTGGGCGGCAGGCGGGTTCGCGTTCGAACCGCTGCAGCCGCCGGCATGAACATGCATCGATCTACGGCCTCCAGGGGGGATGGCATGCACACGTTTACATACGGCGCGGCTCCACACAGCGGGGTGCGGAGATGAGCATCATCGTTTCCGTTGCCCTGTTCGCACTGCTGCTCACCGCAGCGGCCGCTGTCCTTGTCGTTCGCGACATGCGCAAACGCAATATGCATCTGTGGCTGGGCGAATATCTGCGCCGCCGCGCTCCCGAGGTGACCGACCGTCCCGTGCACGTGATGTTCTGCTTCGTCGATCATTTCGAGCCGATGTGGAAAGGTGCCGACCTCGACACCCAGCGCCGCCGCGTCGATCGCTGGTGCCACGAGTACCGCGAACTCGCCTTGCGGCATCGCGACGCCGACGGGCGTCCGCCGCAGCACAGCTTCTTCTATCCGGAAGAAGAATACGCCGTGGAGCATCTCGACAAGATCGCGTCGCTGTGCGCCGACGGCTTCGGCGAGATCGAGGTGCATCTGCACCACGACAACGACACCGAGCAGAATTTCCGAGCGTCGATCGGGCGCTTCTGCAAGACCCTGCACGAACAGCATGGCGCACTGCCGCGCGATCCGGATAGCGGGCAGCTGCGGTTCGGCTTCATCCACGGCAACTGGTGCCTGGACAATTCGCGCGGCGACGGGCGCTGGTGCGGCATCAACAACGAGCTGATCCTGTTGCGCGAACTCGGCTGCTACGCCGATTTCACGCTGCCTTCGGCGCCGAGCGACACCCAGACCGCCGCCGTGAACAGCATCTACTACGCCACCGACGATCCGCTGGCGCCGAAATCCCACGATCACGGCAGCCCGGTGAAAGTGGGCGGTGGCGCCAGCGGCGATCTGATGATCGTGCAGGGGCCGCTCGCCCTGAACTGGCGCGAACGTCGGATGGCGGTGATGCCACGGATCGAGAACGCCGATGTGCGCAGGAATTGCCCGCCGACCGAGGCGCGCGTCGATCTGTGGGTGAAGACCGGCGTGCATGTCGAAGGGCGGCCGGAGTGGGTGTTCGTGAAGATCCATACCCACGGCACCCAGGAGCACGATATCGACACGCTGCTGGGCGCGCCGGTCGATGCGATGCACCGCTATCTCGAAAGCGCGTACAACGACGGCAAGCGGCATGTGCTGCACTACGTGACCGCGCGCGAGACCTACAACATCATCAAGGCCGCCGAAGCCGGTGAACAGGGCGATCCCGGCCAGTATCGCGACTATCTGCTGCCGGCGCCGTGTTCCTCATGGGTGGGCGGTCGCAGGGTGCGTACTGCATGAGCGAGTCGGACATGGCGAAAGTCAGTGTCGTCATGCCGGCCTACAACGCCGCCGCCACGCTCTGCGCTTCGATGGATTCGGTGTTCGCGCAGACCCATGCCGCTGTCGAGCTGCTGGTGATCGACGATTGTTCGAAAGATGCGACGTGGGACCTGATCGAAGATGCCGCCGCGCGCGACTCGCGGGTCGTGCCGATCAGGATGCCGAAGAACGGCGGCGTGGCTGCCGCGCGCAACGCCGGTATCGAGGCGGCGACCGGCACCCATCTCGCGTTTCTCGACAGCGACGACCGCTGGTTGCCGGACAAGCTCGCACTGCAGCTTGCGCACATGCGCGACACCGGCACGATGATCGGCTACACCGGCTATCGTCGTTTCGACGAAAGCGGCCGCGAGCTGTCGATCGTGCGCCCGCCGGCCGAAGTCGGTTATGCCGATATGCTCAAGAGCAACCGCATCGGCAACCTCACCGGCATGTACGACCGTGCGCTGGGCGATGGCCGCTTCGAGCGCATCGGTCACGAGGACTACGTGTTCTGGCTGCGACTGGTGCGCCGTGCCGGCATCGCGCGCCGGGTACCGACGACCGAGCCGCTGGCCGAGTATCTGGTCCGCACCGGCTCGCTGTCCGCCGACAAGCGCAAGGCTGCGCAGTGGCAGTGGAATATCTATCGCAACGTCGAAGGACTCGGGCGGATGCGCGCCGCGTGGTATTTCGCGCACTATGCGGCGATCGCGGTGGGCAAACGCCGGTAGAGCCTGCGCTGCCCGACGCACGGACGACTCGGGTGGAATCATTCGGACACGCTGGTTTCCACGATGACATTCTGTGTCATCACGCCCGGATTGCCGGTGATCGCCGCCGCAGCGAGATACAACAGTTTGCCGACGATGGTGCCCGGCCCGTCCCAGTATTCGGCACGTTCGATCTCGACGCGGATCAGCACCAGATTCGGATCGGCCTTGCCTGCGGGAAAGAACAGCGACATCGCCGGCGACCACAGGGCGTCGATCTTCTGCTCGTCGCGCAGCAGACGCGCGGGCCCCGAGATCGAGACGAAACTGTTGTCGCGCCGATCGGCATAAGCGAGCCCGATGTGCGGGTGCATCTTGATCTCCAGCGCTTTCTCGCTGGTCGAATCGGTGGCGAACCACAGCACATTGTCGTCGTCGAAATCGAGGGTTTGCAGCGGGCGCGAGATCAGCGTGCCGTCGGACGTGGTGGTGGTCAGCATCGCGACCTGCACGTCCTTGACGAGTTTGCGCAGCGTGTCGAGTTGTCTGGACTGGTCTTGTCTGGCGGAGTCCTGCGGGTCTGCGTCGTACATGGCGGTGCCTGATCGAAGATGAGTAGGCCAGTCTATGGGCGCATGCCGATACCACTAGAGAAGTGCGGCTGGATTGGGCCATGTGTTCGGGAGCCCGTCAGATTGGAGCAAGCCGCATGCAAAAAGCCCGGAAATTTCCGGGCTTTTTGGTGTTTCGCACGATAGCGGTCGATGCGGTCACGGCGTTTCGCTCAACTCCACCAGATAAGTGGTGCCGCCGCCGCCGATATCGATCCGCCAGCCCTTGTAGAACTCGCTGGCGTCCACCGGGTTCCAGTTTTTCAGGGTGATGGTGGCGCCCGCCGGCTCCAGCACCCGCACTTTCAGCTTGCCGGCGGTGACGGTGGTGCCGCTGACCACGGGCTGCACCGGCACCTGCACCTGGAAGAACGCGGTGGTGCCTGCGGCCAGCGTGAAGTTGTCGCGCACCGTGAGCTTGCGCGAGGCGAAGTCGAGGCGACGGGTCCACGCGCTGAGCGCGGGGTTGTTGCCGTAGGCAGGCTTGAGGTTGGATACGACGGTCAACGCGCCATTCGCGCCGGGGGTGACGGTCATCGTCGAAGTGCTGTCGGCGCACTGGTGGACGATGCGGTCGTTGGACGGGCTGGCGCACTGCGCGACGCTGGGGTTGCTGCGTTCGAAGCGCATCGTGTTGTGGACTTCGGTGCCCTGCTGGATACCGCTGTGGGTCCAGATGTTTTCGGTCACCGCCAGCCAGTCGTTCGCGAACAGGGTGAACGCGCCCTGGTCCTGGTGCGCGTGGCTTTCGTTGTAGGGGCCGGCGACATAGGACATCCACATCGCGGCGCGATCCCAGCCGGAGCGTGCGAACAGGTGGCCGGTGCCGGTGCCGTGGTAGTACAGCTCCGCCGGTGCGACGCCATTGGTGCCCGGCGGCAGCATGTCGTAGCGGAAATTCAGGCCTTGCCCCATCTGCTGCACGGAGATGTTGTTGAGCCACCAGCTGGCGATCCGCTGCGCGGTCGGGTCCTGGGTGAGATGGCGGGCTTCCAGCACCAGCCGGCGGTGGTAGTCGTAGATTTCCGGCACCGACACGCGCGACTGGTCGCCCAGCGGCGCGAAACGGTCGAGCGTCGGCACGGTGGCGTGCGTCCACCATTTGATGGTGTTGGTCGCATGGGTATTGGCGTTGGCCAGATCGATGCCGGTCGCGTCCCGCCACATGCTGTACAGATTGAACAGGCGCATCTGCGCGGTGCCGTAGCCGGTGCCTTCGAAGCTGCCGCCGGTCGGGATCGTGCGGTAATAGGCTTCGAGTTTCGGCAGCTTGTTGCTCTGCAGGAAACTCATCCAGGTCGCGCTGCGCGAGGCCAGCGCCCATGACATGGTCGCTTCCAGGAAGCTGTAGTGATAGTTGTTGCCCGGATTGTCGATCGACCAGCCGCTCCACGGTGCGGAACGGGTGCCCCAGCGCGCGCTCTGGTAGTTCCAGACATTCCAGATGGCCTGCTCGGCATAAGCCGCCCAGCGCTGGCGTTGATTCGCGGTGAGCTGCGTGTTGCAGGTGTCGTAGGTCATCGCGACATCGCCGATCATCGGGCCGACGTCGAGATAGGAGTCGCCCGCCACCACCGGATTCTGGCCCGCCGCGATCGCGGTTTCCGCCTGCGAGACCTGCTGCTCGACCATGCCGATGGCGTGGGTGCAGTACTTCACGTCGCGGGTGATGCGGAACATCAGCGCCGAGTCGCGCGCCTCGTAGGCATAGCCGGGGTCGCCGGCGACGGCGTTGTTGACCCAGGTGCGGAAGCGCGTGTACGCGGTGCGCGAGGTGTCGACGTAGGTGAGATTCATCGGAATCTCCGACGCCTGTGCGGCCGTCAAACCTGCGGCCGAGCGGCTGCGATTGGCGACCGGCGTGCGGCGGAGCACCTGCACGCGGCCGACTTGGGCCACGGTTCCCCGATCGCTTTCGAATATGCGCGAGCGCAGTTCGCGCATCAGCTTGACCGGGCCGGCGAGGGCGATGCCGGCGGTGGCGGCCACACCGAGGACGATCAGGCCTTGGGTGACGCGTTTGCGGGTGGAGGTTGTGGACGGCGAATAGGTGTTGCGGTACGACTGGGGCATGTTCAAGGCTCTGGCGTTCGCGTCCGTGGCGATATTTCGGTCGGTCGCGCCCCCTGATGCACCCCGTCCGGACCTGGGTGCAGCGCGTCGTACGTGGTTGCCCGAACCTGAACGGGGCAATCGGAGGGCAGTATGGTGTCGGCGATGGGGGCGAAGTGTGACCGGCCGGACTCTTGGGTCGGCCATCGGGGCAAAATGTGAACGCCGTCTAGGGCGATAGTCAGGATGTGTTCAGTTTGAGGCGTCTTCGAGTTCGACGACGTAAGTCTCAGTTCCTCCGGCAATATCCAGCCGCCAGCCGCTGCGGAATTCGCCGCTGTCGACGCTGCGCCAGTCGAATTTGGTGATGCGGGCATCCGTCGGAGCGATCACCCGGACCCGCAGCCGTCCGGCGGTGGCGGTCTGGCCGTCGATCGCAGGTTCGACCGGCAGGTTGAGCTGGAACACCGCGCGGTTGCCCGGGGCGATGGAGAACCGGTCTTCCACCCGCAGCTTGCGGCCTGCGAAGTCCAGTGCACGGGTCCAACGCCGTACCGACGCATCGTCGTCGTAGGCCCCGGTGAGGTCGGCATCGACGCGGAGGGCGCCATCGGCGCCGGGCGTGACCGTCATCCGCGCACGGCCGGGTTGGCGCTGATCAATCACCCGTGGATCGGTCGTGTCGCGCTCGAAGCGAAGCACGTTGTGGGTTTCGGTGCCTTGCTGGATGCCGCTGTGGGTCCAGATGTTTTCGGTCACGGTCAGCCAGTCGCGCGCGAACAGGGTGAAGCCGCCCTGTTCCTGGTGCGCGTGGCTTTCGTTGTAGGGACCGGCGACGAACGCCAGCCACATCGCGTCCTTGTCCCAGCCGCTGCGCGCGAACAGATGGCCGGTGCCTTCGGCATGATGGAACAGGCGGTCGGGCGCAGGCGCATCCGCATCGCCTGCCGGCAGCAGATCGTGCAGCGAATTGAAGCCGTTGCTCATCCGCGCGATCGAGATGCGATGCAGCCACCATGACGCCAATGCCTTCGAATCGGCATTCTTGCTCAGCGCGCGTGCTTCCAGCACCAACCCCCGGTGGTAGTCGTAGATCTCCGGGATCGAGCTGCGCGACTGGTCGCCGATCGGTGCGAAGCGATCCATGGTTGGAACCGTCGCATGCGTCCAATACGCGATGCTGTCGTCCGCGTGCGGATTGGCGTTGGCGATATCCTCGCCGGTGGCGTCGCGCCACAGCCGGTACAGCGCGAACAGGCGGATGTGCGCTGCGCCGTAACCGGTGCCTTCCAGGCTGCCGCCGCCGGGCAACGTCGCGAAATAGGCCTGCAGCGGCGGCATTTTTTCTTCGTGAAGAAAACGCATCCAGTCGTTGTCGCCGTTGGCCAGCGCCCAGTACAGCGTCGCTTCGAGGAAGCTGTAGTGATAGTTGTTGCCGGGGTTGTCGACCGACCAGCCGGTCCATGGGCGCGGTCGCGCGCCCCAGTGCGCGCGCAGGTTGTGCCAGACGTTCCACACGGACTGTTCGGCGTAGGCCGACCAGCGCGCGCGCTGCGCATCGTCGATGTCCGCCTTGCAGGTATCGAGCGTCATCGACAGTGCGGCGATGCGCGGCCCGATGTCGAGATACGAATCTCCGGCGATGTCGGGCGCGCGACCGTCGGCGATCGCGGTTTCCGCATCGGCCACTTCGCGCTCGATCATCGCGATCGCCAGCGCGCAGTATTTTTTGTCGGGATCGAGCCGATACAACAGCGCGGCGTCGTAGGCGGAGAAGGCATAGCCGGGATCGCCCGCGACCGCGCTGTCCACCCAGCGCCGGAAACGCGCGAACGCTGGCGATGTGCGGTCGACGTAGCCAAGGTCGAGCGGAATGCCCGCGGTGATCGGCGCCAGCGGCGCGCGCGATTCGACTGCGGCCTTTCTGCTTTCGGCACCGGCTCTGGCCGCCGATGCCTGGGCGGACTGCTGTTGACCGCAGGCGACAAGAGAGATCGGCCACAGACAGGCGACGATGGCATACGCGACGAATCGCCGCAGTGGGGACAGGGGCGCGACGCCGGCGCTCATGATTTCAGCGGTTGCGGTAGCTGATGGTCAGGCCGACGACGTTCTGGTCCGCGTTCTGGCCGGGCGTGGTGCTGTGGCGTTCGTAGCGCGCGAACGAGAACGTGCCGCTCCAGCGTTTCGCCCAGTCGTAGCGGATGTGGCCGCCATAGCGACGGGTTTCATCCTCGCGATCCAGATTCAAGTAGTCGATGTGGACCAGCGAAGCGGCGACGCCGAGTCTCAGGTCTTGCCGCGCGCGCCAGCTCGCTTCGATGCTGGTGCCGTAATCGTTCTGGTCGAAGGTGCCGATGTCTTCGTAACGCCGCCGGCCGACATACGGCGTGATGCCGAACGTCCAACGCGGTGCGGTGAAGCCGTAGTCGGCTTCGAGTTGGCGTTGCAGATAGGGCGAGGCGTTGACGATCGCTTCGCCGGTGACGACCTCCGTCGGCAGTTCCGGGCCTTCGCCGAGGTTGGCCAGGGTATCGGCGGCGGCATCGGAAAATTCGCTGTTGAAGCGGATGCCGAGGCGATGGCTCGCATTGGGTCGCCAGCCCAGCTCCGCGCGCATCAACGGATCGGAGCGCGTGCCGGCCGAACCGGGCAGGTCGCGCCGGTAGTCGAGCCGCGAATAGCCCAGATCGACCGCGAGATCGAAGCGGCTGAGCGTGCGCGTGTAGCGCGCGAACAGCGATGAGCGCGTGTAATCGCGCGCGGTCGTGTCGTCTTCGAAATCGACCCGCTGCGCCTGCGCGTTGAACCCGAAACGGCTGGTGGCGCTGATCGGCTTGATCGCGCGCAGCGCCAGATCGATGCGGTTCGAATTGAACTCGTCGGTGATCTCCGCCTCGCTGCGCACGTAGCGCAGTTCGGTCGCGCCGCGCCAGCCCGCGCCCCAATCGAAACTCAGGGTCGGGCCGGCCGACAGCACGTTGACCTGCTGGCGATTGCCCGGTGTGTCCGGCGCGAGCGTATCGACCGGCTGCAGCGCAAGACTATCGACCACGCTGAAGCTGAGGCGCTCGGGAAGCGCGACCCAATTCACGCGAGCGGTCAAGGCGCCGTCGACGGTGTCGTCGAAGCGGCGATCGCCGTAATGGCGATATTCGGCGCGACCGCTGATCTGGGTCTGCAGCGTCGAGGACTCATGGGAGAGGTCGATGCTGGCGCCCGGTCGCAGGACCGCGAGCGAGACCGGATCGTCCGGCGTCAGCAGCAGGTTGTCGCTGTGTTCCGCAGTGACATCGATGATGTAATCGATGCGCAGCGCGTACACGGTGTGCGGGCTGGCCATCAGCACCGAGGCGCCGAGCAGGGTGAGATGGAGCCGATGGCGAAGCATGCGACCTCCGGACGTCCCGTTATGGGCGCTGGTTGAACACGACGCCGGCGAATTTTTCCGGCGGAAAACTGGCGACCGCCTTGTCGATGGCATCGGGCGCGACCTGGCCGTAACCCACCACCAGCACCACCAGATCGGCGAGATCGGACAGGATTCGCGCATCCGGCGACCCCAGCACGGGCGAGCCGTCGAGAATCAGATGGCGGTTGCCGTGATGGGTGCGCAGCGAATCGATCAGTGCGCGCATCCGCAGCGAGCTGAAGCTCTCGCCCGGCGTCTCCCGGATGCGACCGGCCGGGATCAGCTGCAGTCGTGGCACCCCGGTGGCGTAGACGATATCGCGTATCGCGATGGTGTCGTTCTCGAGATAGTCGATCAGCCCGCCGTGCTCGGCCGCGACCTGCAGCGCATCGCCCTGCGCCGGGTGGGTCGCATCGCAATCGATCAGCAGCGCCTGCTTGGTCTCGTCGAACGCGAACGCCGCAGCCAGGTTGCGCGCGACATAACTGCCGCCGCAGCCGTGGCGCACCGGCGCCACCAGGGTGACGAAACTGCTGCCGTTGCCGCCGAGCGCGAGCAGCCGCGTGCGCAGTTCGCGGAAGGCATCCGCATGCACGCGCACGGATTCCTGGCGATGGATCAGCCGGCGCTCTTCCAGCTGGCGTGTGGTCAGCGCCTGCTCCTGGCGCGTCGTGCTCAGCGATTGCGCGACGGTTTTCGTGTCGTTGTCGTGGTGGTCGTTCATGCGCTCATCTGCTTGTAGCCGTAGACCAGACCGTAGGCGAGCACGACCGCGAAGACGATCGAAGCGCTGACCGCCATGCGCATCAACTCGCGTCTGCGATCGCGCGGCGTGCGATAGCGCGGCACGACCGTGAGCAGCGCGTAATGGCCCTGGCGTTCGAGCTGGCTCGGCGAACGTACCCGCGGATCGAAGCGCGCCAGCAGGAACAGCAGCCCCAGCGGCACCGCGACCGCAGCGGCCAGACCGCCCAGCGCGAAATGCATGAAACGCAGGCCGGTCGGGCGCACCGGCATCTGCGCCGGATCCTGGATCCGCATCGTCAGTCCGCGACGCTCCTTGTCCATTTGCATCGACACCCGGGCGTTCTCGCGCCGACGCAGCATGTCCTGGTAAATGTCGCGGTTCACTTCGTAATCGCGGGTGAGCTCCGCGAGCGTGCTTTCCGATGCCGCGATCCGCCGGCTGCGTCCGAGTTCGTCGCCCAGCAGGCCTTCGGACGCGCCCATGCGCGACTGGATCGCGGCGATTTCGCGGCGCGTTTCCGCCAGCCGGCTGCGCAATTCCTGATAGAGCGGATTGATCCGCGCTTCCGATGCCTCCTCGCCGGTGCGTGGCTGGTTGCGACGCAGTTCTTCCTGTTTCATCACCGTCTGGATATCGGCCATCTGGTGGCGGATGCGGACCACATCGGGATGCTTGTCGGTGTAACTCAGCAACAGGGTGTCGAGCTGGTTCTGCAAGTCCAGCAGTTGCGTGCGATAGAGGGTTTCGCGCGTCTGCACCGCCGTCACCGCCGATTCGCCCGACAGCTGCGCGGACAGCGCCTGCTCGCGCGAACGCAGTTCCATCAGGCTCATCCGGGTCTGTTCGACCTGGGTACGCAGTGCGCCGATGCGGGTGCTGACATCGGTGGCGCTGCCGGGCTGTGCGTCCGCGTTGTCGGAACGATAGGCCTGCAGATTGTTCTCGGCCTCGGTGAGCTTGTCGTGGTAGTCGCTGACCTGCTTGTCGATGAACTCGTAAGCTTCGCGGCTTTCGCGCTCCTTGCTGGCCAGGCTTTCCTCGATCAGCAGATCCGCCATCGCGCTGGTGACCTTGTACGCGCGCCCGGGATTGTTGTCGGTGTAGGTGATCTGGACCAGATCCTTGCGCGCGCTCTTGATCAGGGTGCGATCGCGCAACTGTTCGATCAGCCGGTCCTGCATGACCGCCGATGGCTTTTCATCCATCCATCCGCCGACCGCGAGCAACTGGCGCATGACCTTGGGACTGAAGACGACCTGCCGCGCCAGGCCGGCGCGATCCACCGCCTGGGTCGAGACCGCGCGGTTTTCCAGCAGCGGCTGCAGGATGTCGCTTTCCTGCGCGAGCACCGAGGTCGTGGCCACGTACTTGCGCGGCAACAGGAACAGGCCGACCAGCAGGGCGATCAGTGCGATCACGGCGAAGATCGACGCCAATACCACCTGGTAGCGGCGCGCTTCGTGCAGCAGGATCGGAATCAGATCGCCCAGGCCGATCGCGGCCTGCGTCTGCGCGCCCGCGCGCGCGTTCGGCGAGCGTCGGGCCAGAAGCGGGGCATTCATCAGAACGTCCGCTCCGGCACCGTGATCACGTCACCGGGGGCGACCGGATAGTTGGTGGCGAGGTCGCCGCGATTGAGGATGCGATCGAGTTTGATCCCGTAGGCCCGTGCGCCTTCGCCGGACTTGCGATGCAGCTCGGCGCGGTCGGGCGCGGCGAATTCGGTCAAGCCGCCGGCCGCGAGCACGGCGTCGAGTACGGTCATGCCGGGGCGGAACGGCACCGACACCGGCTGCCGCACCGCGCCGGTCACCCTCACGCGCGACAGATACTCGTGGCTGCGCAACTGGGTGAGGATCACCGCGACCTGCGGGTCGCGCACATACGCCGACAGCTTGTCCTGGATGTCCTTGGCGACTTCCGGCGGCGTGCGGCCGCCAGCGAGCACGTCGCCGATCAACGGCACCGAGATCATCCCGTCGGGGCGCACCGGCACGGTGATGCCCAGCTCAGGATTGCGCCACACGGCGACCTGGACCTGATCATCCACGCCGATCCGGTAGGCATCGACGGCCTGGGCCTGCGTCGCATCGATCGGCGGAGCACCGACGACGGCCCCCGGCGTGGTGACGCAAGCGGACAGCATGAGGACAAGGATGAGCGAGAGGCACGGCCTCCAGATGCGGCGGATCTTGGACATTTCGGCCCCCCGATGTATTGCGTTGAATTGTAACGGGATTGAGAGAAGTATGAGGCCAGTCACAAAAAACGACGATTCGGCGCACAGGGCATATCAAGAAAGAAGGCCGCGAGCGCGGCCTTCCTGGAACCACCTGTCGACGGGCGGGCAGTCTCAGCCTTCCCAGGCCGCCAACTTCTTCTTCACCGCCACATTCTTCAGCGTGACGTACTTCGGCAGGCCGTCGCGGCCGTACGGCGGCGGGGCTTCGCCACGGATCAGGGGTTCGAGATAGGCGCGGGCGGCGGCGGTGATGCCGTAGCCGTCCTTGCGCAGGAAATTGGCCGGCATGACTTTCTCGTGGTTGGCGACCTTCTCCAGCGGTGCGGCTTCGATCTTCCAGCGGTACGGTGCGTTCGAGGTGCGCTTGATCACCGGCATCGTCGAGTTCTGGCCCTTCAGCGCGAACTGCACGGCGGCCTTGCCGGCGGCCAGCGCCTGGTCGAGGTCGGTCTTCGATGCGATGTGGCGGGCCGAGCGCTGCAGGTAGTCGGGCAGGGTCCAGTGAACCTTGTAGCCGAGTTCGTCCTTGACCTTGCCGGCCAGGTACGAGGCGACGCCACCGAGCTGGGTGTGGCCGAAGGCGTCCTTGCCGCCACCGGCATCGGCGACGAAGGTGCCGTCGGCGGTGCGGATGCCTTCCGAGGCCACCACCACGCAGTAGCCGACCTTCGCGACCACTTTCTTCACGTTTGCCAGGAAGTCGGCCTCGTCGTAGGCGCGTTCGGGGAACAGGATCAGGTGCGGGGCTTCGTCGGGGCCGTTGCCGGCCAGACCTGCGGCGGCGGCCAGCCAGCCGGCGTGGCGCCCCATCGCCTCGTAGACGAAGACCTTGGTGGAGGTTTCCGCCATCGCGGCGACATCGAACGCGGCCTCGCGCACCGAAACCGCCGTGTACTTCGCCGCCGAGCCGAACCCCGGGCAGCAGTCGGTCACGGCCAGATCGTTGTCGATGGTCTTCGGCACGCCGATGCAGGTCAGCGGATAGCCGAACTCGGCCGCCAGCTTCGAGACCTTCAGCGCGGTGTCGGCGGAGTCGTTGCCGCCGTTGTAGAGGAACCAGCGCACGTCGTGGGCCCGCAGCACGTCGAGCAGGCGTTCGTATTTCGCGCGGTCCTGCTCCAGTGATTTGAGCTTGAAGCGGCAGGAACCGAAGGCGCCGCCCGGGGTGTGGGCGAGGGCGCGGATGGCGGCGGCCGATTCCTTCGAGGTGTCGATCAGGTCCTCGCGCAGTGCGCCGAGGATGCCGTTGCGGGCCGCCAGCACCTTGATCTTGCGGGTGCGGGCCTCGGCGATGACCGCCGAGGCGGAGGCGTTGATGACGGCGGTGACACCGCCGGACTGGGCGTAGAGCAGGGTTCCGGATGCCATGGGTGGTGGACTCAGCGATTGGTCGTAGACGGGTTGGGGTGCGGCCCGCGAGCGGTTAAGCTGGGGAGGACGCGCCGGGCGCACGAGTTTAGCGCCGCGGCCCCGGGTTTCTCTTTCCCCGGTTTCTCTTCATCAGGTTTTCTCTTCATCAGGGTTTCTCTTCTTCAGGAGCATGCGATGCGATTGGTCCTCCTCGGCGCCCCGGGATCGGGCAAAGGTACTCAAGCGACAAGACTGAAGGAACACCTGCAGGTGCCGCACATCTCCACCGGCGACCTGCTGCGTGCGGAAGTCGCGGCCGGCTCGACGCTCGGCCTGCAGGCCAAGGCGGTCATGGCCCGCGGCGATCTGGTCTCGGACGAGATCCTGCTGGGCATGCTCGAAGACCGGCTGTCGCGGGCCGATGTCGCCAGCGGTTTCATCCTCGACGGCTATCCGCGCAACCTCGCCCAGGCCGACGCGCTGGGCAAGCTGCTCGCCCGCATCGGCCAGCCGATGGACCACGCGGTGCAGCTCGAAGTCGATACCGACAAACTCGTCGATCGCCTCGCCGGCCGCGCCCAGGCCGAAGGCCGCGCCGACGACAATCCGGAATCGGTCCGCAACCGCCTCAACATCTACAACGACCAGACCGCGCCGGTCATCGACTTCTATCGCCAGCAGGGCGTGCTGAAAGCCGTTCACGGCGAAGGCTCGATGGACGAGGTGTTCACGCGGATCGTCGAGGCGATTTCGGTGGGTACGGAAGTCGGCTGAAGCTTGCCTCCCTTCTCCCCGTGATCGCGGGGAGTAAGGTGGCCGAAGGCCGGATGAGGGGCGGATGCGCCGAACGCGAATCGCTTCGGCGAACAATCAGCAATCTTTGAAGAGTGATCGAATCTTGAAGCTTCATATTCTCGGCATCGCAGGCACCTTCATGGGCGGCGTCGCCGCGCTCGCTCGCGAGCACGGCCATACGGTCGAAGGCAGCGATCAGGCGGTGTATCCGCCGATGTCCACGCAACTGGAAAACCTCGGCATCGCGCTGAGTCAGGGCTACAGGCCGGAGAACATCTCCGCCGACTGCGACGAGATCGTGATCGGCAATGCGCTGTCGCGCGGCAACCCCGCAGTCGAATACGTGCTCGACAGCGGCCTGCACTACACCTCGGGCGCGGCGTGGCTGCGCGAACACGTGCTGCCCGGCCGCGACACGCTGGCGGTGGCCGGTACCCACGGCAAGACCACGACCACGACCATCCTCAGCTTCCTGCTGGATCGCGCCGGACGCGATCCGGGCTTCCTGATCGGTGGCGTCGCCGAGGATTTCGGCGTCTCCGCGCGCCTCGGCACCGGCCGCGAATTCGTGGTCGAGGCCGACGAATACGACACCGCCTTCTTCGACAAGCGCAGCAAGTTCGTGCACTACCGGCCGCTGGTCGCGATCCTCAACAATCTCGAATACGACCACGCCGACATCTTTCCCGACATCGCCGCGATCCAGCGTCAGTTCCACCATCTCGTGCGCACCGTGCCCGGCCGTGGCCGCCTGATCGTCAATGGCGAGGACGCGCGTCTGGACGAAGTGCTGGCGATGGGCTGCTGGACGCCGGTCGAACGCTTCGGCCTGCTCCGTGATGGCATGGCCGACGACGCGTTCGACTGGGGCGCGCGACTGATCAACGACGACGGCAGCGCATTCGCGGTCTTCCATGCCGGTCGCGCCGTCGGCAACGTGCACTGGTCGATGCTGGGCAACCACAACGTCTTGAACGGCCTGGCGGCGCTGGCCGCGTGCAACGCGGTCGGAGTCGATCCTGCTGGCGTGATGCCCGCGCTTGCCGGGTTCCGCAGCGTGAAGCGCCGCCTTGAAATGCTGGGCGTGGCGAACCGCATCACCGTGTATGACGATTTCGCGCATCACCCCACCGCGATCCGCACGACGCTGGAAGGCCTGCGCGCGAAAGTCGGCAGCGCGCGAATCGTGGTCGCGATGGAGCCGCGCAGCAACTCGATGCGCCTGGGTGCGCATGCCGATGCATTGGCGCCTTCGCTGGAAATGGCCGATGCGGTGGTGTTCCTGCACCGCCCCGAGCTGTCCTGGGATGCGACCAAAGTCATCGCCGCGATTCGCGGCGAAGCGCGGACCGCGCCGACCGCCGATTCGCTGATCGCCACGCTGCGCGCATTGGCGCAACCGGGCGACCACGTGGTGTTCATGTCCAACGGCGGTTTCGACGGCGCACCGCGGCGGTTTCTCGCTGCGCTGGGATGAGGGCGTCGTGGCCGATCTGTTTCCGCTGTTCCCGCTGCAGACCGTACTGTTGCCGGGCGCGACGCTGGGCCTGCGCATCTTCGAGACGCGCTATCTCGATCTCGTCCGCGACTGCGGTCGCGGCGGTACCGGATTCGGGATCTGCCTGATTCTCGACGGTGATGAAGCCGGTGCGCCAGCGGCGCCCGCCGCAGTGGGCACCGAGGCCCGGATCGAGGATTTCGGCACGACCGGGGACGGGCTGTTGATGCTGCGCGTGCGCGGTGGACGGCGTTTCCATGTGCGCCGGACGCAGACGCGCAGCAATGGACTGGTCGTGGCCGATGTCGAGTGGTGCGAGCCCGATCCCGACGACGAACTTCGCCCCGAACACGGCCTGCTGGGCAACGTGCTGCAGCAGGCGATCGAACAGGCCGGTGGCGAATTCGCCAAAGTGCCGCCATCGCGGTTCGACGATGCCGCATGGGTCGGCTGGCGCCTGGCGGAGCTGTTGCCGCTCAGCAACCTGCAGCGGCAGATGCTGCTGCAGGAAAACGACCCGCACGCGCGGCTCGACCGACTGCTCGCGCTGATGCCCTGACAGGCCGCTGAAGACTGCCGGGTTCTATTTGCCGGTGCGCAGCCGCAGCACCGGCAGGCCACCGTCCGGATGTTCCGACTCGGCGTGGGGCAGATCGTTCAACGCAGCGCTCACCCGGGCGTGGGTTTCGCCGTCGTCGGGCTGCGGCATCCACAGGCCGAAGGTCGATGTCGGACGCACGAAACGCAGCGTCTGCGTGGTGCCGATCCACAGCGGTTGACCACTGTCGAGCAGTGCGGGCGCCCGCCACAGGCGCAGCACATGCGTCGTGTCCGGGCGCACCCCGGGGCGACGCATCAGCAGCGTTTCGGCTTCTGCACCGATCGTGGCCGGCAAGACCGGCTGAAGCGCCGCGCGCCGGTTGGGGTCCAGCAGGCCCAGCGTCGCCACCCAGGTCGCCTGCGGCTGCGACACCCAGCCCTGCGCTTCCAGCCGCGCGCGCACCGGCGCCAACGGACCGGCGATCTGCATATCCAACGGCCAGCGCCGACTGGGATCGCGTTCGTTGCGGTGCACCGGCAATGTCCGCCACTCCCGCTGCCACCAATCCCCGGTCGCCAGTTGGCGGGTCGGCAGCGGCGGCGCGAACTGCGCGAGCACATCATCGATCGATCGCGGCGCGTGCCACAGCGCCGCGATCGCGAAACTCACATAGAACACGGTGGCGACCGGGCGCATCCAGAACGATCGGCCGATGTGGCGGCGGTAGGCGATGCCCAGCACCAGCAGCCAGAGAATGCCGAACAGCGCGCCGCCAACGATATCGCTGAGCCAATGCGCGCCGAAATACAGCCGTGCGAAACCGGGCAGCGCCACCGCCACGCCAGCGACCAGATACGGCCACACCCGCTGCCGCCCCGGCATTTCGCGCGCGATCAGCACCGCGAAAAACCCGAAGACGATCGTCAGCATCGTCACCGGAATCGACGGGAAGCCGAACCCGTCGAGCGCGGTCGGCGGTCGCGGCATCTCCACCGACAGCGCAAGGAATGCGGTGAAGGCGAAACCGAACGCCACCGCCGCCAGCC
>JBAQRU010000066.1:0-7722 GCA_049296025.1 Lysobacteraceae bacterium
GCCTCGGCTTGGTGGAAGGGCTGAACAACAAGATCCGGGTGATCCAGCGCAGCGCCTGTGGCTACCGCGATGAGGACTATCTGAGGCTCAAGATCATCGCCAGCTTCATGCCGCCGCTACCTGAAAACGCACGATTGCACCCACACCAATCTGCGGGAAGACCCCTTCTTGAAGAGAACTTCTTGAAAAGAGCCGGACAGAGCGATGGATTGGCGGATAGCGCCTTTTGCTCGTCGTCCCCGCGCACGCGGGGACCCAGTGACTTTCAAATGCTCTGCACAATGCGAAGACGCTGGGTTCCCGCGTGCGCGGGAACGACGACGCTTTGATTCGTCGCTCGGAAAATCCGGCGACTTATTGCTGCGCCAACGCGAACTCGATCGCCGCGCACACCGCTTCCGCCTGCGCGGCGTTGCATTGCTCGGGCGTGGCGCGCGGGCTGTCGGGGTAGACCTCGGTGGTGGTGCGGAAGCGCGCGGCGGTGATGCCAGCGCACAGACCAAGTTCTCTGACTGGATAATTGATCACGCCCGGTGCGACGACCATCGAACCGATGATCTCGCCGTTGGCATCGGCTGGCGCGATGTGGGTGACTTTCGCCACCGCCGCGATCACCGCCTGCTGGAACGCGGGTTGCGGATCTTCGCTGTCGCCGACCAGATAGAAGCCATCGGGAATTTCGCCGGGCTCCGACGTTTTGCCGTCGCGCGCGGCCAGTGCGGGCCGGAATTCGGATTCATCGCTGTCGGTGGTTTCGTGCAGATCGATATGCACGAGGAAGCGCTCGCGCAGCGGTGCGACGAGTCGCATCAGCGCGGCGGATTCCTGCGCCGGGCTGTCTTCGCGGAACGAACGGTTGGGGTCGATCGCATCGTGGTTCCAGCGATGGATGCGCTCGTAGGCCCACGGGCTGACGCAGGGTGCGATCAGCAGATTGACGCGGCCGGCATAGTCCGCAGCGTGCAGATCGGCGAATCGCAGCGCGCCATGCACGCCGCTGGTTTCATAACCGTGCACGCCGCCGGTGACCAGCACGCAGGGCAATGTGTCCTGCCAGTCGTGACTCTTGAGCGCGAACAGTGGATAGGCATCGGGTGGGTAATCGAGCTGGCCGTACCGCACCACGTCGAAGCGCGCGCGCAGCCGTTCGATCGCGCTGGGCACATCCGCCGCGTAGCTGCGATGGCGGCGCTGGCGCGAACGCCACTCGGCGATTTCAGCGGCGCCCCATGGCTGGCCGGGTGTGCCGATCGGGTAAGGGGCGGTGTCGGTCATCGGATGGCTCGCTCTGCAGTGATATCGGTGAACGCCGCAACACAGTAGCATTGCGCCGAAGCATGACGCCGGACACAGGCCGTCGTGCGGATTCATCCCGATACGTCCACCTTCGCTCGCCCTCACTCGTGCACCGCCACGGACCCGCCCGAGACCGCCCCATGACCGAACCCAGCCGACTCTCCAAGCGCGTGGCCGAACTGGCCCGCTGCTCGCGCGCCGATGCAGACCTCTACATCGAAGGCGGCTGGGTGTCGGTGGACGGCAAGGTCATTGAGGCGCCACAGCATCCGGTGACGGACGAATGCATCGAGATCGATCCCGACGCCGTGCTGGAAGCACCCGAGCCCGCGACGATGCTGCTGCACAAGCCGGCCGGTTTCGATGCGATCGGCGGCCGCAAGCCGGCCGCGACGCTGGTCACGCCCACCTCGCGCTGGGCGGAGGACCCTTCCGGCATCCGCCAGCTCCAGAACCACTTCATCCGGTTGACGCCGCTGGTGCCACTGGACACCGATGCCAGCGGTCTGATGGTGCTGACCCAGAACGGCCGCGTGTGGCGCCGGCTGACCGAGGATGCCGATCAGATCGAACAGGAATACATCGTCGAAGTGAGCGGCGAGATCGGGCCGTACGGCCTGCGCCGTCTCAACGAAGGCCTGAGTTATCAGGGGCGCGAACTGCTGCCGTGCAAGGTGAGTTGGCAGAACGAATTCCGGCTGCGCTTCGCCATCCGCGCCGTACGGCCGGGGCAGATCCGCGACATGTGCGCGCAGGTGGGGCTGCAGGTGGTGGCGATGCGACGGCTGCGCATCGGCAGGTTCTCGCTGGGCAAACTGCCGGTGGGCGAATGGCGCTATCTGCCGGCGGGCGAGAAGTTCTGATGTGCGACGCGCTCAGGAACCACGCACGCGCAGCGTCAGGCCCTTGAGGAAATTGCGCAGCAGCTGATCGCCGCAGGCGCGATAGTTGTGGTGGCTGGGCTGGCGGAACAGCGCGCTCAACTCCGGCTTGGAAATCGGAAAGCCGGCGACCGCGAAGACATCGTGCAGATCGACATCCTTCAGCTCGAAGGCGACGCGCAGTTTCTTCAGCACCAGATTGTTAGTGACGCGCTTCTCCACCGGGCGCACCGGCAGGCTGTCGTTGCGGCCACGGAAATGGATCACCAGGCCGTCGAGGAAGTGCGCAAGCACGCGGTCGCTGCACTCGACGTAGTCGGGATCGTCCTCCCGGCGCACGAACGCCTGCACCTCGGCTTTCTCGAACGGCAATTCCGGGTCGACCAGCTTCGCGATCTCCACGACCTTGATGTCGCTCAGATCGAGCATGTAGCGGATGCTGCGCAGCACGTCGTTGTTGATCATGGGATTCAGCTACGGAAGCGATCCGCGAGTATATCGCCCGCCACAACATGCTCACTACCGCATGCCCACCACAGCATGAGCGGAGCGATTAAGATCACCGGATCTCCGCCACGCTGTTTATTCCATGCCGCACTATGCAGGCCCCCTGCTCACCCGCCCGCTCGCCGAAGCGCTGCTCGCAGCACGCGATGCCGGCGCGGACACATGGACCGGCTCGCTCGATCTCGGCCGCTCCAGCGGTGAGGCGCGGTTGGATGCGGACGCATGGGAATGGCGCGGGCAGCGCTATCCGTGGCCCGGCAAGCTCAAGGACCGCACGATCCATTCCTGGGATGGCGACGAGTTCACGGCGGTATCGCGCTATTCCGGCGCGCTGATCAAATTGGTGCCGACCGAATGGGGCGCGCCGACTTTCGAGATCGACGGCATCAAGATGCTGCCCACCGCGAAGGCATCGCCGATCGAGGATGCGCGGCGCAAGGTCGCGCTGGTGCAGCCGCAGGGCAAGACCGTGCTCGACACCTGCGGCGGACTGGGCTACTTCGCCGCCTGTTGCCTGGAAGCCGGCGCCGCGCGTATCCAGTCGTTCGAGAAGAACGCCGACGTGCTGTGGCTGCGCACGCTCAACCCGTGGTCTCCCGACCCCGAAGCGCCCGAATTCGGCGGACGCCTGCAGCTTGCGCATGACGATGTGTCGCAGGCGATCGCGCAGATTGCGGATGCCTCGGTGGATGCCCTGCTGCACGACCCGCCGCGTTTCGGCATCGCCGGAGAACTTTACTCGCAGGTGTTCTACGATCAGCTCGCCCGCGTGCTGCGTCGCGGCGGCCGCCTGTTCCACTACACCGGCAGCCCGAACACGCTCACCAGCGGGCGCAATGTGCCCCGCGAAGTCGCGAAGCGGCTCGAAAAATCCGGCTTCAAGGTGGAACTGGCGCTGGATGGGGTGCTGGGGATGAAACGGTAGTCGCGTTGGCGGGCGCAATCCCGCCCTGCGCGTTCAAACCGTCCGCCCCTTCGTTTCCCGCTCAACTCAGCAGCCGCGCGATCTCGTCGTCCTTCTCTTCCCACACGCCATTCATCCATTGCTGGAAACGGGCGCGGAAAGTGCGATCCTGCTGATAATCGCCGCCGACCAGCACGTCCGGGATGGGGCGCTCGCGGATCGCCACGCGCACTTCCGGGATACGGCCGGCGATCAGATCCAGTATCGAAGGTCGCCCTCCCGGATAAGCGATCGTGACGTCCAATATCGCGTGCAGGCTGTCGCCCATGGCATCGATCACGAACGCCACACCGCCGGACTTCGGCTTGAGCAAATGACGATACGGCGACAACTGCGCGGCATGCTTCTCCGGCGTGATCCGGGTGCCCTCCACGAAGTTCATGATCGCGACGGGAACGGCGCGGAACTTCTCGCAGGCACGACGTGTGGCCTCCATGTCGCGCTTGCCCAGTTCCGGATGTTTCGCGACCTGCCTGTGCGAGTAGCGCCCCATGAACGGAAAATCCAGCGCCCACCAGCACAGCCCCAACACCGGCACCCAAAACAACTGCCGCTTCAGGAAAAACCGGAGAAACGGAATCCGCCGGTTGAATACCTTCTGCAGCACCAGGATATCCACCCCGCTCTGGTGATTGGCCAGCACCAGATAGTGTCCATCCACCTGCAGCGCGGCATCCCCGCTCACATCGAAGCGGGTGCGGGTGAAGCCGCCGATCATCGCACTGTTGACCGCGATCCAGTTCTCCGCGAACCCCGTCAACACCGGGTTGCAGGCGCGCCGCACGCGTTCGAACGGCAGAATCGCCTTGAACAACGCCATCGCCAACAGCGGCAAGGCATGCATCAGGGTATTGGCCACGATCAACAGCAGGATCGGGACGATACGGAACCACACCATGGAGGCTACCGGGGCAAGGAGTCGGCGCCATTTTCCTATATGTCGGGTCTTTTCGCTCAGGTGCCGGCGCTTGGCCGTGCAGCCACGTAGAGCGCACAAGCCGAAGGCGCCTTGCGCCATGACCGCCAGCGGCATCGGATGTCTCAAAGAAAGGTGCGCGACACTTCCTTGATGCGCCCCATAGCACCGCGCGCCCTGCAGCCTTCATTCGCCAACATCGCTGTGACCCGCTCGACGGGTTGCCGCTCATTCGCGCGCCGTCAGCGCGTGTATAGTTCGCCAGCATGGCGGGCATGGCGCCCGGCCACGAATCGCGGAGAGTAGTCATGGGTCTTGTACAGGCGGTCACGGGTGCGGTCGGCGGCATGTTCGCGGACCAGTGGAAGGACTTCTACACGGTTCCGGCCGGCCTGCCATCGACGGCGGCGCTGTTCGCGGCGGTCCCGCAGGGCACCAATGCCGGGCGCGGCTCGAACACCAGCGGCTCCTCCAACATCATCACCAACGGCTCGAAGATCGTCGTGCCCGAGGGCTACGGGTTGCTGCTGTTCCAGGACGGCAAGATCACCGGCTTCGTCGCCGAGCCCGGCGGCTACGAGTGGCGCTCGGACGATCTCAACTCGAAGTCCATCTTCGCCGGCGACGGCATCGTCAGCCCGCTGATCACGCAGAGCTGGGAGCGCTTCAAGTTCGGCGGCCAACCGGGCTCGCAGCAGGCCGCCTTCTTCGTTTCGCTGAAGGAACTGCCGGACAACCGTTTCGGTACCCAGTCCGAGATCTACTGGGACGACGGCTTCCTCAACACCCAGGTCGGCGCGGTCACGCGCGGCTCGTACACGCTGAAGATCGTCGACCCCATTTTGTTCGTGAAGAACTTCGTGCCGGCCAGCTATCTGCGGCCGGGCCAGGTCTTCGATTTCACCGACCTCGACAACGCCGCCGCTGGCCAGCTGTTCAACGAAGTGGTCGGTTCGCTCGCGCCCGCCTTCAGCCTGTACACGAACGATCCCGCCAAGGGCAATCGCATCACCAAGCTGCAGCAGGATTCGCTCGGCTTTGCCAAGAGCCTGTCCGATGCGGTCGAGCAGGGTTACCAGTGGAAGTCCGATCGCGGCCTGGCCATCGTCAAGACCGCCATCGTCTCGATCGAATACGACGCGAACACGCGCGAATTGCTCAAGACCGTGCAGCGCGCCGACGCGCTGTCGGGTTCGCGCGGCAATTCCAACCTGCAGGCCAGCGTCGCCCAGGGCATCCAGTCAGCGGGAGAGAACGGCGGCGCCGCCGGCTTGGTGGGCGTGGGCATGGCCTCGGGCATGCTCGGCGTCGGAAGCATGCAGCAGCCTGTGGCGCCTCCGGCGCCCGCTGCGGATGACCCGGTCGCCAAGCTGAAGAAGGCCAAGGAGATGCTCGACCTCGGCCTGATCACCCAGGACGACTACGACGCGCTCAAGGCCAAGGCGCTGGGCCTCTAAACCGCAGGCGCGCCGCGACCATGTCCGACCCCAAGACCCCTCCGCCGTTGCCGGCACAGCCCGTCAACGGCCCGGGTTCGCCGCAGGACGTGCCGCCGTTGCCCGGCAGCCTGCCGATCGACCCGGCCACCCTGCCCGACGCCATCCGCGAGGAACTCGAAGCGCCCGACCCGGTCGCCATCGACACCGCTGCGACCGAGCTCAGCGACGGCCTCAACCGCTGCCCGAAGTGCGGCTCGACCGACATCCGCCACAAGCTCGGCACCGACCTGCTGGTCTGTCTGTATTGCCGCAACGAATGGGACGGCGCGCGGGTCGAAGAGCTGTTCGGATTCGGCGAAGGCATCGACCAGCTCAAGGGCACGGTCATCGCCTCGGGCGCGCGCGACATCGCCGCCGACGCCGCCGTGCTGATGACCTTCAAATGCACCGGCTGCGGCGCCGAGGTCACGGTCAACACCGAAAGCGCGATGACCGCGCGCTGCCACTGGTGTCGCCACGTCTTCGGCGTGAACGAACAGGTGGCCAACGGCGCGGTGCCCGACGCGGTGCTGCCCTTCCACATCAGGAAGGACGACGCGGTCGCGCGCATCCGCCAGTTCGTCGACAAGCGGCGGCTGTTCGCACTCAAGGAATTCAAGGAACAGTTCACGCCCGAGAACGTCGTTGGCGTCTACCTGCCGTACATGATCGTCGACGGCAACGCGAGCGCCGACGTCGCGGGCAAGGGCGAGATCCAGACGCGCGAATACACGCGCGGCACCGACAACAACAAGAAGACCTACTACGACGCCGATATCTACCAGGTGCAACGCCACGTCGATTTCACCGTGGACGACCTGCCGCTGGAATCGTCCACCGAACGCGGCAACCTGGACGTGAGCGTCAACACCAACAACATCATCAACACCATCCTGCCGTTCGACACCAAGAACGCGGTGAAGTGGAACGCTTCGTATCTGTCCGGCTTCACCTCGGAAAAGCGCAACAGCAACGTCGATCACCTGCAACCGCGCCTGGAAGACCAACTGCTGTCGATCGCCCGCGCCAAGGTCGAGGCCTCGGTACGCCGCTACGATCGCGGCGTGCGCTGGGAGCAGGAAAAACTCGATGTCCACGGCACGCGCTGGGTCTCGATGTACCTGCCGGTCTGGCTGTACTCGTACCACCAGCCCGGCGCAAAAGGCGGCATGCTGCACTACATCGCGGTCAACGGCCGCACCGGCGAAACCATGGGCAGCGTGCCGGTGCAGCAGTGGAAACTGCTGCTGGCCGCGCTCACCGTCGGCACCATCCTCGAAACCATCGCCATCGCGATCCTGGCAGGTTCCTCATGAGCGACGACGGCGGACTCTGGCTGCTGGCGGCCGGCCCGGCCGGCGCCACCGCGCTGTACTGGGCGCTGTACCGGTATTACCGCAACACCGACAAGTCGCACGGCTTCGAGCACGAGACGAAGGTCGACGCGCAGCCGGTGACGGGATCGGAGTCGGACACGAAAGTCGACGAGATCGAAGGCACGCAGCGCACGCGCATCGACGGCGACAACGTGGGCGCATACCGCGCACGCGTCCAGCGGATCAGGGACGACTGAATAACCGCTACTCAGCGACTCACAGCGTCGTAGGGTGGACTAGCGCAGCGCAACTCCACCACAAATGAAAGCAGGCACGTTTGCTGTCGGTAGAGCGGCCTTCAGGC
>JBAQRU010000067.1:0-1816 GCA_049296025.1 Lysobacteraceae bacterium
GCGCTGGCGCCGTGGTTCCGGCATCGCCAGCACGGCGCGGGCCGGCTGGTGAACATGTATGGCATCACCGAAACCACCGTGCACGTCACCTTCCGCGACGTGCAGGCCGAAGACGCTGGCGATCGCGCGGTACCCACCGTCGGCCTGCCGCTGGCCGATCTTTCCTGCGTCATCGCCGACCTGCGCGGCCAGCTGCTGCCCGACGGCGTGGCCGGCGAAATCCTGGTCGGCGGCGACGGTCTGGCGCGCGGCTATCTCGGCCGCCCCGGACTCACCGCCGAACGCTTCGTGCCCGATCCGTACAGCGGCCGCCCCGGCGCGCGCCTGTACAGGAGTGGCGATCTTGGTCGTCGCAATGCGGGCGGCGAACTGGAGCATCTGGGTCGCATCGACCAACAGGTGAAGATCCGCGGTTTCCGCATCGAACTGGGCGAGATTTCCACCGTCGCCGCCTCCAGTCCCGGCGTGCAGCGCGCAGTCGCGCTGGCGCGTCCCGGCCCCGATGGCGCCAAGCGTCTGGTGGCCTGGGTGCAACCGGCGGAGGGAGAAACCCTCGACATCGCCGCCGTGCGCTGCCATCTGCAGGCGCATTTGCCCGAATACATGATTCCGGCCGCGATCGTGCCGGTGGCCGGCTTCTCGCTCACCGCCAACGGCAAGCTCGACACCAGCGTGCTGCCCGATCCGGACGCCGCCGCGCTGGCGCAGCGGCCGTACGAAGCGCCGCTACCCGGCGTGGAAACGCAGATGGCCGAGGTCTGGTCGGAATTGCTGTCGGTGCCGCGCGTCGGCCGCGAGGACAATTTCTTCGAACTCGGCGGCCATTCGCTGCTCGCGCTGTCGCTGTCCGAACGCCTGCGCAAGATCGGCCTCGCGGTCGACGTGCGCACGCTGTTCGAAAAACCCACCCTGTGCGAATTGGCCGCCGCCGTGGCGCCGGACAATCTGCCCGCACCGGTAGCGCCGCCGAACCTGATTCCCGCCGGTTGCACCCGGATCGCACCGGAGATGCTGACCCTGGTGCAGCTGTCGCAGGAGGCCATCGACCGGATCGTCGCGAGCGTGCCAGGCGGCGCCGCCAACGTGCAGGACATCTATCCGCTGGCGCCGCTGCAGCAGGGCATGTTCTTCCATCACGTCGGCACCAGCGAAGGCGACCCGTACCTGCTCGGCGCGCTGCTGTCGCTGGACGAGCGCGCGACGGTGTGCAGCTACCTGGGCGCGCTGCAGGCGGTGCTGTCGCGGCACGATATCCTGCGCACCTCGGTGCAATGGGAAGGCCTCGACGCACCGGTGCAAGTGGTCTGGCGGCATGCCGATCTGCCGGTGCAGGAATACGCGCTGGACGCGGCCGACGGCGATATCGCCGACCAGCTCTGGGCGCGCGTGGACCCGCTGCATCACCGCATCGACATCCGCACCGCGCCGCTGATGCGCGTGGCGCTGGCCCACGATGCCGCGCAGGACCGCTGGCTGCTGGCGATGCAGTACCACCATCTCGCGATCGACCACACCGCGGTGGAAGTGCTGCAGCGTGAAGTGCACGCGTACATGGTCGGCCGTGAAGCCGAACTGCCGCCGCCGCAGCCGTTCCGCCAGTTCGTCGCGCAGACGCTGTCGCGCGACGAGACCGCCGCGCACGAGGCGTTCTTCACGAAGCAGCTCGGCGACATCGATGCGCCGACCGCGCCGTTCGATCTGCTCGACGTGCAGGAAGGCGGCATGGACGTATGCGAAGCGCGCCTGCCGGTGGAACCGGCGCTGGGCCGCCGCCTGCGCGAACGCGCGCGCCTGCTCGGCGTGAGCGCCGCCAGCC
>JBAQRU010000068.1:0-3827 GCA_049296025.1 Lysobacteraceae bacterium
GCGCAAGCGTGTAGCCGCCCGCGCGCGCGGCGTCGAGATCGACCAGATGCAGCCAGCGCGCGCCGGCATCGGCGTAACCCATCGCGACCGCGAAGGGATCGTCGGCGTAGCGGGTCTCGCGATCGTAATCGCCCTGCTGCAGGCGCACGACGCGGCCGTCGCGGACATCGATGGCGGGATAGGCAGTGAAGTCGATGGCGGCGGCATTCATGCGGGAAGCTTCAGGAAATTGTCGAGCAGACGCAGGCCGGCCGCAGAGGAACGCTCGGGATGGAACTGCGCGCCGTAGCGCTTGCCGCTGCCGACCACCGCCGCGAAGCGCTGGCCGTGATCGCTTTCGGCGAGCACACAGGCATCGGTCTCGTCATCGACCAGCACCGCGTAGCTGTGCACGAAATACGCGTGCGCGCCGTCGTCGATGCCGTCGAGCAGCGGCGAGTTGTCGCCGTTCGCATCGATGCGCTTTCGCAGTTGGTTCCAGCCCATGTGCGGCACGCGCAATCCGGGGCCACCGGACAGTTTTCGCACGCGGCCTTTCAGCAGGCCGAGACAATCGACATCGCCTTCTTCCGACGATTCGAACAACAGTTGCATCCCGACGCAGACGCCGAGCAGTGGGACTTCGCTGGCGCGCAGCGCGGCATCGAGCCCGCGCGCGCGCAGCAGCGCCATCGACGGCGCGGCGGCACCGACGCCCGGCAGGATGATCCGCTCGGGCGCACCCAGTTCGTCGGCATCGCGCACGAGACGCGGCTGCGCGCCGATCCGGCTCAGCGCATAGCGCACCGAACCGAGATTCGCGCCGCCGGCATCGATCAGCGCCAAACTATTGCGGGTCGAACCACTCACAGCATGCCCTTGGTGCTCGGCAGCGCATCGCCTTCGCGCTTGAACGACTGCCGCAGCGCACGCGCGACCGCCTTGAAGCACGCTTCGATCTGGTGATGGTCGTTGTCGCCGCGCACCGAGAGATGCAGATTCAGACCAGCGGTTTCGCACAGCGAGCGGAACACGTGCGGCACCAGCTCGGTCGCGAGGTCGCCGACTTTTTCGCGCTTGAACGCACCGTCGAACACGAAGTACGGCCGGCCGGACCAGTCCAGCGTCGCGCTCGCCTGCGCTTCGTCCATCGGCAGGGTAAATCCGTAGCGGCCAATACCGCGCTTGTCGCCGAGCGCCTGACGCAGCGCCTGCCCCAGCGCCAGCGCACAATCCTCGACGGTGTGGTGCTCATCGATATGCAGATCGCCGTCGCAGCGCAGCCGCAGCGCGAAACCGCCGTGCTTGCCCAACTGCTCCAGCATGTGATCGTAGAAACCGAGGCCTGTGTGCACATCAGGATCGGCTTCGCGATCGAGATCGACTTCGACCACGATCCGCGTTTCCTTGGTCTTGCGTTCGATCGTCGCGGTGCGCGGCACATCGACCAGCACATGCGCGATATGCGCCCAGGCGACGCCGTCGCCGAACTGCGGCGACTTCAATTTGAAGCCGCGAATATCCAGATTCTCGGCGAACTGGATGTCGGTCTCGCGATCGCCGACCATCGCCGAGCGCGCCCAGTCGATGCTGCGGTCGCGCAGCAGCGGCTGCATCAGGCCGAGCGCCGGCTTGCGGTCCGGCGAATTTTCGTGCGGAAAACTGCGGTCGATCAGCACATCGCGGAAACGGATGCCCTGGCTCTCGAAGATCTGCAGCATCAGCGCATGCGGGCCGTCGAAATCGGCCTGCGGAAACGCTTCGGTGCCGAGCCCGTCCTGGTTGGTCACCATCACGAAGTCGTAGCCGGCGTCGCGCAGGCGCAGCATCGCCGGAATCACGCCATCGACGAAGGCCAGCTTGTCGTAGGCGTCGATCTGGAAATCCGCCGGCTCGCGAATCAGCGTACCGTCGCGATCGACGAACAGGATCGGCTTGAGCGCGCTCATGCGGCGGCCTCCTGCGTTCTGAGCGCAGCGAACACCGCGTCGTTCTCTTCGGGCAGACCGACGGTGATGCGCAGCGCATCGCCGAGCCCCGGCGTCGCGCGCATGTCGCGCACCACCACGCCCGCCGCAAGCAGACGGCGATACGCGATGTCGGCATCGTCGAATCTCGCCAGCAGGAAATTGCCGGCGCTTGGATACACCACACGGACGCCATTGAACTGCGCCAGCATCGCGAACATCCGTTCGCGCTCCGCGCGGATCGTTTCGACCCGCGCGGAGGCTTCCGCGAGCGCCGCCGGCTCCAGCGCACGCAGCGCGAGTTCGGCGCAGGGCTGCGGCACCGGATACGGCGCCTGGCAGCGGCGCAGCACCGCGATCAAGGCAGGATCGGCCAGTACGCAGCCGATGCGCGCGCCGGCCAGCGCATGCAATTTCGACAGCGTGCGCAGGACGGCGATGTTCGGATATTCGTCGATGAGCGTGGCCGCCGACGGCGCATCGGCGAATTCGATGTAAGCCTCGTCGACGACCACCAGTGCACGGCCGGCCAGCGACTGCGCCAACGCGCGCACCGCCGCGAGCGGAATCAATTCGCCGGTGGGGTTGCCGGGCGAACACAGGAACACGATCTTCGCGCGCCGCGCGACGGCAAGATCGTGGATCGCATCCAGATCGGTGGTCCAGCCGTGCGGCGCTTCGACCAGCGGCGCTTCGATCAGCGGCGCCCCCTGCAGTCGCGCGCACACCGCGTACATGCCGAACACCGGCGGCGCGATCACGATCGGGTCGTGTTCGGCGCGGCACAGCGCGCGCACCAGCAGATCGATGGCCTCGTCGCTGCCACGGCCGATCAGCAGCTGTTCGGAGCGCACGCCGTAAACCTCGGCCAGTCTCGCGCGCAACGCTTCGGGCTGCGGCTGCGGGTAGCGGCGCAGCGCGCCATCGGCGTCGGCGGCGTTCTTCCACGGCGATTCGTTGGCGTTGAGCCAGATGCTTCCGTCGACCGCATGACTGCGCGCGGACGAGTAGCCTGCGAACGCGCGCAGATCCTCGCGCACCAGATCGAGGATGCCGGGCTGCGGGTCGGTCGCGAACGGCACGCTCATTGCGACGCTTCCGCCTCCGCCGCTGCGATCCGGATCGACACCGCATTGGCATGCGCCTGCAGCCCTTCGGCTTCGGCGATGCGGATCGCACTGGGACCGATGCGCTGCAGGCCTGCAGCCGAGACGCTCTGCACGCTGATCGCGGTCTGGAAACTCGCCACCGACAGTCCGCTCCATGCACGCGCCGCGCCGCCGGTCGGCAGCACGTGATTGGTGCCGCTGCAGTAGTCGCCCACCGCTTCGGCGGCGTAATCGCCGAGGAAGACCGAACCCGCCGCGCGCACGCGATCCAGCCACGCCTCCGGCTCGCGCAGCGCGAGGATCAGATGTTCCGGCGCGTAGCGATTGCTGACGTCGAATGCATCGGAGATCGTCGCCACGCGGATCAATCGCGACTGCGCCAGCGCTTCGCGGGCGATCGCCGCGCGCGGCAGCTGCGCGAGCTGCACCACCAGCGCGCGCGCGACGTGCGCGATCAGCACATCGGAGTCGCTGAGCAGGATCACCTGCGAATCCGGGCCGTGCTCCGCCTGCGACAGCAGATCGGCGGCGACGAACGCCGGGTTGGCGCCGCCATCGGCGATCACCATGAGTTCCGACGGCCCCGCCGGCATATCGATGGCCGGGCCACCTTCGACGGTCGACACCTGGCGCTTGGCTTCGGTCACCCAGGCGTTGCCGGGACCGAACAGTTTGTCGCAGGCCGGAATGCTTTCGGTACCGATCGCCATCCCGGCGATCGCCTGCGCGCCGCCGAGCTTGAAGACCCGGCTCACGCCACACTGGCTTGCGG
>JBAQRU010000069.1:0-4036 GCA_049296025.1 Lysobacteraceae bacterium
GGATGTGCATCGTTTTCCGATGAGACATGGATGTCTCATCGGAAAATCCCGGCTTCGCCTTAGATGGCAGTTTAGAATTGGACTTGAGTGTTTTCTTTGGTTACTTTCTTTGCGCCAAAGAAAGTAACTCGCGCACCAGCGCGAAAAAGGATTCTAAGCCTTACCCGCAAACAATAAAGCACTCGAAGCTTTTAAAAAAACAGATATCAACTGCGAAAAATTTCACAATCACTCCAGCCGCGACACCAGTGCCGGCCACACATGATCGCCAAGCTTCGGCTGCGTACTGGCCACCGGATGCAGACGATCCACTTGGAATGCGCCAAAGAAAGTAACTCGCGCACCAGCGCGAAAAAGATGACAGGCTTTACCCGCAAATCCTGAAGCGCCATCAAATTCTTTTCGGAAAAGCTGCATCCATCCAGCACGAACTAACGTATGCAAGGACAAAGGCCCGTTCACCATGTTCGCGCCGCACAACGCCGCATTCCCCGCCGGCACCGTCGACACGCTGCTGAAGCCCGAAACAAGGCAACGCTCGCCAGCATCCTGACCTATCACGTGGTCCCGGGTCGTATCGACGCCGCAGCGATCAAGGACGCCGTGTTCGCGCACGGCGTCTCTGCGTTTCAGGCTTCGCCCGCAGGTTCTTCACTGCGCTCCTGCTGCTGCATCCGCCACAGCTGGGCGTAATAGCCGTCCTGCGACAGCAACCCTGCATGGTTTCCACGCTCGACGATTTCGCCCTTGTCCATCACCAGGATCTCGTCCGCGTTCATGATCGTCGACAGGCGGTGGGCGATCACGAAGGTCGTGCGGCCCTGGGCGATGCGATCGAGTTCCGACTGGATCGCCTGTTCGGATTTCGAATCGAGCGCCGAGGTCGCTTCGTCGAAGATCAGGATCGCGGGATTCTTCAGCAGTGCGCGGGCGATGGCGACACGCTGCTTCTCGCCGCCCGACAGTTTCAGGCCGCGCTCGCCCACTTCGGTGTTGTAGCCATCGGGCAGGCCGACGATCAATTCATGGATATGCGCCGCACGCGCCGCGCCCTCGACTTCCTCGCGGGTCGCGTCCGGACGTCCGTACAGGATGTTGTAGTAGATGGTGTCGTTGAACAGCACCGTATCCTGCGGCACGATCGCGATCGCCTTGCGCAGCGAATCCTGGGTGTAATCGCGGATGTCGCGCAGCACGCCGTCGACATCCTCGATCGCGATGCGTCCGCCATCGACGTCGTAGAAACGATAGAGCAGTCGCGCGAGCGTGGATTTGCCGGAGCCCGAATGCCCCACCACGGCGACGGTGCCGCCGCGCGGCACTTCGAAGCCGACGTCGCGCAGGATCTCGCGGCGCGGGTCGTAGCCGAAGCGCACGTGCTCGAACACGACCTTCGGCCGATCCGCGCGCAGCGGCACCGCGTCGTCGCGATCGCGCACGTCCATGCTTTCGTCGAGCAGGCCGAACAGGCGTTCGAGATTGGTGAACGCCTGTTTCACCTCGCGGTACATCATGCCGAGCAGATTCAGCGGCGCCGACAGCTGCAGCAATACCGCGTTGACGAATACCAGTCCGCCGATGGTCATCGTGCCTTCGACCACGCCGGCGGCAGCGCGCCACATCATCGCGGTGACGCCGAGCGAGACGATGGTGACCTGGCCGAGATTCAGAAGACCGAGCGTCTTGCGGCTCATCACCTGCGCTTCCTCGCGCTCCTGCAGGCTGATGTCGTAGCGGCGCGCTTCGTGTTCTTCGTTGCCGAAATATTTGACGGTTTCGTAGTTGAGCAGCGAATCGACCGCGCACTCGTTGGCGCGGGTATCGGCTTCGACCGCGGCGCGGTAATAGCGCGTGCGCCATTCGGTGACCATGAAGGTGAAGACCATGTACGCCGCGAGCGTGATCAGGGTGATCGCCGCGAAACCCCAGTCGTACATCCATACCAGCACGCCGGTGACCAGCGCGATTTCGAACAGCGTCGGCAGAATGGTGTAGATCATCCAGTCGAGCAGATCCGCGATCGCCGAACCGCCGCGCTCGACGTCGCGGGCGACGCCGCCGGTGCGGCGGGCAAGATGGAACCGCAGCGACAGCGCATGCAGATGCCGGAACACCTGCAACGTCACCCGCCGCGACACTCGCGCCATCACCCGTGCGAACACGATCTGGCGGACTTCGGCGAAGAAGGTCATGCCGACCCGCGACGCGCCGTAGGCCAACAGCAGGCCGACCGGCAGCACGAGCAATGCCGGTTCGGTCTTGATGTCGAGCGTATCGACCAGTTTCTTCAGCACCGTCGGCACGGCCAAGCCTGCGATCTTGCCCGCGACCACCAGCGCCAGCGCCAGCAGGATGCGTCCGACGAACGGGCGCAGGTAGGGCAGGATTTCGCGCAGGATCTGGGTTTCGCTGCGCGCGTGCGCCGGGGGCGGGACCGGGACAGTCTCTTTCGGCTGCGGATCCGCAGCGGCGACGGGTGAGGAGGTCATCGCGTCATCATGGGGCCTGCGTTGCCCGATTCAAAGCCGCAGCGAAGCCATGCGAAGTCGCGAATGCTTGCGTGAGACCATCGTCGGCGCGGCAGAAGCGATGCGGACGATACTGCGGGGCACAACCGACGATGCCCTTGCCGCCTCTTCATCCCGCCACCTGGAGAATCCGATGTCCACCTTCGATCTGTCCCCACCCAGCGACGCGCAGCGTCTGGCGCTCGCCGCCGCACTGTCGCCGGAAGAACGCCGCGTGCTGTTGTCGCACGGCACCGAAGCGCCGTTCTGCGGCGTGTTCCTCGACAACAAGCGCGAAGGCGTCTACGTCTGCCGCTTCTGCGCACTGCCGCTGTTCCGCTCCAGCGCGAAATTCGATTCCGGCACCGGCTGGCCGAGCTTTTTCGCGCCGT
Source organism: Lysobacteraceae bacterium (assembly GCA_049296025.1). Classification (GTDB taxonomy): domain Bacteria; phylum Pseudomonadota; class Gammaproteobacteria; order Xanthomonadales; family Xanthomonadaceae; genus Lysobacter_I. The sequence goes on from JBAQRU010000069.1 coordinate 2,900, forward strand.
ACGACGAAGCGCATATCGGCCGCATCCGCGATGTCAGCCACGGCATGCTGCGGGTCGAAATCGTCTGCAAACGCTGCAACAGCCATCTCGGCCACGTGTTCCCGGATGGCCCGCCGCCGACCGGCGAACGCCACTGCCTGAATTCGGTGTCGCTGGGCTTCGTCGGTGCGGACGAGGCGCTGCCGGACCCGCTGCAGCGCGATGAAAACCCGGGATAGCGCCGCTTCGGCTAGGCCCGCATCGGCCGATTGCGTATGCTATCGGCCACTTTCGCCACCCGTTGCAGCGCCATGACCGACACGCTCCCCGACCGTCTTTCCAACGACCCGCGCAGCCCGCACTACAACGCCGAATTGCTGGAACGCGGCATTGGCATCCTGTTCAACGGCGTGGACCGCACCAATGTCGAGGAATACTGCGTCAGCGAAGGCTGGGTGCGGGTGATCGCCGGCAGGGCGCTCGACCGCCGCGGCCAGCCGATGACGATGAAGCTCAAGGGCACGGTCGAGCCGTATCTGCGCGGCGCGGAGTAATCACCTCGGCGGCGTGTCGCCACGTTGCCGCGACGGCAATACAAACGGTTTCGTCGTGCGGCACTCGCCGGCCAGCGAAATCCTGATCCGCGCATCGTTGTCATTGCGCAGGAATAACGGCAACAAACGCGCTTGCGGCCCGAAAGGGCAGACGCCAAACGCGCCTGCCCTTTCGATCAATGCAGCGACGTCTCCCGGGGATTCTCGTCCACGATTTCGTCGGGCAGCAGGCTGTGTCCCATGTGCTCGATGGTCGGCGACTCGAAGAACGTTTTCAGCGGCAAGGCAATGCCCAGGGTGTCGCGCACCGCTGCGATCAAGCGCATCGCCATCAGCGAGTGTCCGCCGAGATCGAAGAAGTTGTCGTGGATACCGACGCGTTCGACGCCGAGCAACTCGATCCAGATGACCGCCAGCACTTCTTCGATCGGCGTTCGCGGCGCGACGTATGGGCGGCCACTCAGCAGGGTCGCAGCATCCGGCGCGGGCAGCGCCTTGCGGTCCAGCTTGCCGTTGCTGGTCAACGGCCACGCGCGTACTTCCACGTAGGCCGTCGGCACCATGTAATCCTGCAACTGCGCCTGCAGCGCCGATCGCAGCGCCT
>JBAQRU010000070.1:0-8101 GCA_049296025.1 Lysobacteraceae bacterium
GGGTGATGGTGGTCAACAGTTTGCCGTGGTTGACGGTGGGATTGCCGTTGCCGTCCCACTCGAAATAACGCCCGTAGGCAGTGATGGTTTCGGAGATGCCGCCGCCCGGGATGCGCTGCAGGTCGAGGCTGTCGAACTTGCAGGTCGTCCCGGCCGGTCGATAAGCGCATGGGCCAGTGGCGTAGCGCGTCACGTTGAGCAGCGGGTTGCTCTCGATCATCCTGCCACCACCGTCGAAGATCCAGTAACGGCCGTAAGCGGTGATCGACTCGAACAGGCCATCAAGCCCCCATTCCGGCGCATGGACAATCGTGCGCGTATCGAATTTGCACGTGGTTGATGAACCGGCGTAGGCGCAGGGCCCGGCGGCGTAGCGCGCGATGCTGGAGAGCAGGAAGCTGTTCGCCGGCCATGGATTGCCGTTGATATCGAAATTCCAGCCGCGTCCGTAAGCGGAGATCGATTCGACATAGCCGATGCCGGGATGTTCCATCGTCACGATCGATTCGATCTCGCATGGCTGCCCTGCAGGCGCGTAGGCACAGGGGCCACTGGCGTAACGCGGGATACCGCGCAGATTGCGGGTCACGCCGATCTGGGTGCCGCTCGCGTTGAACTGCCAGATCTGCCCGTAGGCGTACACCGACTCGACGAGTGCGCCCGAGGCATTGCGGTATTGGGCGATGCCGTCGATCTTGCATGCGCTGCCGGCGACCGGATTCGCGCTGCAGGGACCGGTGGTGGTCATGCGCCCGGCGCTCACCGCGCGCTGGACGTGCAACAGGCCGGGACCGCAGTTGGTGCCGCAGGCGGGAAGCGCGGTGGTGGTGGCGCGCAGCAGCGCGCGGACCTGCTCGGGGCGCAGATTGGTGTTGGTGGACAGCACCAGCCCGATCGCGCCGGCCACGTGCGGGGTCGCCATTGATGTGCCGGAGAGGAAGCGATGGCAATGGACGTTGCCGCCTGCGGCCGAAGTGGTCCAGGTCGACAGCGCGCCCTCGGTGAACGGATAGAAGTAGCTGTTCGCATCCGCGGGGCAGGCGATGCCTTGTCCATAAGCGCTGAAGGGCGACGTGTGGACGCCGCCGCCGCCGGGTGCGGTGACACCGACGTTGGCGCCGCGGCTGCTGTAGGTCGCGAGCGCGTTGTTGCGATCGGTCGCCGCCACCGAAATCACGCCCGGACAAGAGGCGGGGGTCACGTTGTCGACATTCACTGCGCCATTTCCGGCGGCCGCGACCACGCTCACGCTGTTGTTCACGGCGCGATCGATGGCGTCGCGCAGCGCGGGAAAGTTCGCCTGCGAGCAGGGGCTGCCGGCTTCCAGGCTCATGTTGATCACGCGCGCGCCATTGTCGACGGCCCAGTGGATGCCGCTGACGATGCGTTCGATGGTGATGCCGCCAGCGTTGTCGCTGATCTTCACGTTGAGCAGTTGGCAGCCCGGACAGACACCGGTGCCGCCAACGCCGTTGCCGATCGCCGCACCGGCAATGCCGGCGACATGCGTGCCGTGTCGCCATGTGCCCAGATCGGTCGCGGCGGTGCCGGGGGCCGCTGCGTTGAATTCCAGCGGCGACCACCGGCCGACGAGATCCGGATGCGCGGTGCGCCCGGTATCCAGGATCGCGATCCTGACCGCGTTGCTGCCGCGGGTGATGTCCCAGGCGGCGGGCATTCCGATCGGCGGGTAATGCCATTGCTGTGCGTACAGCGGATCGTTCGGGACGAACGACAGGTCGAACATGTAGTTCAACTGCGCGTATTCGACATCGCTGCGGCGACGAAGGCGATCCAGTAGCGCGAGGGTTTCGGCCTTCTTTTCTTCGGGTCGATACAGACGCGGGGCGGCAACGGCGAGTCTGGCGAGGTTGATGCGCGAAGACGGCGCGCTGAGCGCGACATCCGGCATTTGCGCTTTTGCGCTGGCCAGATGTGCGCCCGGTTTGAATTTCACGATCACTTCGAAAGGAACGAAGCGCAGGTTGCCGGGAGTTTCAGGCGGTGGCGCCGCCAGCGACGAGCCGGCGAACGCGAGGCCCAACAGGGCCAACGGAAGGGATAGGGGGTTCATCGGTGTGCATCTCCTTGCGATGTGCCCGCGGCGATGGCCGCAGGCGATGAGGTTTCCTGGGTGCGCCGACACGATGCGCGCGGCGATTCCATCTTGCTCCGCGTTGGTATCGCGGTCTGCGACCGCCATCGCGCTTGCCAGCGGACAGTGCCTCGACCGATGATGCCTGCGTCCCCAACTGCATTTCGGAAACAAGATGAGCAATACCATTTTCCACAAGATCATCGACCGCCAGATCCCGGCGGATATCGTCTACGAAGACGAACACCTCATCGCCTTCCGCGATATCGCGCCGCAGGCGCCGGTGCATGTGTTGTTCGTGCCGAAGATAACGATTCCCACACTCAACGACGTGCAGCCTGGACAGGCCGAGATCGTCGGCCGTCTCGCCATCGCTGCTGCGAATTACGCCAAGGCGCAGGGCTTCGCGGAAGACGGCTACCGCATCGTGATGAACTGCAACGACCACGGCGGGCAGACGGTGTTCCAGATCCATCTGCATTTGTTGGCGGGGGCGCCGTTGGGGCGGTTCGGATGACTCGGCGCCGAATGGATTGACTGCGCTCCGACCTGATCGATCCCACTCTGCCCGGGTAACCGAATCAACGTTGTCTCAATCATGGTTCGAGAAACGGATGTTGAATGCGAAATCGGCGCGTTTTGGAACGCCATCGACGATCGCATTCCCATCAGCGAAGAGATCTGGCTCTGGATCGCGCGGGTCGTAATGCGTGTCCATCAGTTTCGAATGCGCCGCGCGCTTCCCGTTTTCTGCAGCCCACCACGTGATCGCGTTCCCGGGCCGGGAGTTTTTTGAAGTCAAACGCAACGCGTAGCTTTCGCCGCGAACCAGCGCAATATCGTTGAGCCGGAATTCGGTCCAGCCATTATCTGTCAATCTCTTGGCAGCGACGGATGCTCCACCCATGACACGCCCACCTCCATCGACCACTTGTAGATCGATATCGCCGGAATTCGCTCTGATGTAGGTGGCAAGCAGCAATTCGACCTTAGTGATTCCGGAGCCTTTCGCTACGAAAGTCTGTTCAAAACGTCTGCCTGCGGTCAGCTCTCCGTAGTCGGTGCCGCCTTTGCCTTGTTCCACCGTGTCGCTGATCAATATCTTGAAATATGCGGGATAGAAGGATAACGCCAGTCCAGAGACGAACAGCAGGGTCGTCGCGATGCGCGCGGCAGAAGAGCGAAGAAGATTCGCCCCCATTGCCGCCATGATCGCTGCGATCGGAAGAAAACCGAACAAATATCGCGCCTGCATGGCGCCGGGATACCCGGTCTCCAGGTGCATGCTGCGGATGGTCGCGAAATAAATGACGAGATAAGTCACGAACGAAAAAGCCAGCACGGGTGCGAGCCGCCAATAGGGACGAGTGCTTTCTGCTTTCTTGCCGGACGCGCGCCAAATCAGAACCAGCACGGCGACAAATATAAAATCGACGACGTATGGCCTTGCGAGCAGATCGAAGAATCGGGCATGGCCATAGGGCGTCACCAGCGTGTAGTGATTGGACTCCGCGAATTTGAACAGGTGCGTCAGCGTGTCCCAGCGGGCAGCGTTGGGGTTGTCGGCAGCGTACCAGTCGCTTGGGTCCCCTTGCGGTGCGGGAAAAAAAGCGCCGTAGTTCCAGCGCATGAAGATGTAATAACCGACGACCAGGGATGCGCTGCTGAAAATTGCGAAAATCTGCTTCCAGTTCAGGTTTCTGGCTACTTCCAGCACGAGCTGACGATTGAATACGATAAAGAATGCCGTCATGCAGCTTACGGTCAATGCAGCAGTTGCTTTCGAGAGGCATGCGACGGCAAAGCCGGTCAGCAATGCTGTCAAGGCGGACGATCGCCTGGTCTCGTCGTAGAAAAGAACGAATGCCATGCATACGAGAGCGCAACCGACTATTCCGAAAGGGTCGTTGTTGATCGAAGCGGACAGGACAGCGAACATCGGAACCACGACCGGAATCGAAAGGCCGACAAAAGTCGCAAGCGCTTTCAGCTCCATCGCGCGCATCGACCAGAAAATGATCAGCAGGATCAGTATTCCGGAAATTAAATTGACAATGCGTATTGTTTTGTGGCCATGGGCATTTCCAGTCATCCTTAAAATTTCGCCGGATGAAACGTAGTAGAGCGCTGGATGGGGAAGGTAGTTCAATCTATCCGTCGTGGAGATCATGCCTTCGCGGTAATCGGGAAAGCCGGATTTCGCGACATCCGTGACGTACGAAAGATGCGCATTCTCGTCCGGGAAGTCGCCTGTTTCATAGGATGCGTAGTATCCGGCGCAAAGCGCGCAGAAAACGAGCAACACCGTCGCGACGATCAGCGTGGTTACCGAGCGAGAACTCGCGCCGGCATCTGTTCGACGTGCGGTTCCTGTGTTCTGCGGCACATTCATTTCCTATTTCTTCATCATCCAAGCGAGTACGTACAGCATTGCATCTCCGCCAATCGAGGCTACGCGAACGAGTACGACGGATACGAGCAGATCGCCTTCGGGAAGCGTTTCTCTGAGCAACAGTACCAGAGTGAATTCCCTCACGCCGATTCCGGCCGGCGCGACTGGAGTCGCCATGCCAGAAAGCCATGCGAGCACATAGGCGGCAGCTATCGTAGGCCAGCTATGCATGCCGACCCCGACGCGGTGGTTGACGATATTCAATACCGCGATGAAGATCGCTGCGGAAATGCAATGGAACAGCGTATAGAGTGCGAATGATCTCGATATTTTCGGCTCATGCAGCAGGCGAAACACCCACAGTGCGACGCAAAACATGGCCAGGAATGCGGCGACGCCCATCGCTGGCGATTGATTGAAAGCCAATCGCGGAATTGCCATCAATGAAAACACGGCTGCAGCGGCGGCAATCAGCAATAGTTCCCACATGGCGGATTTCGTCAGCGGAATGCCTGGATACCCCGCGCCCATGCCCAAGGCTTGCCGGGACGCCAAGTGGAAAATGTTGCCCGGAGCGTACTTGCCCAGTTGGGAAGTGCCGTGAGTCCTGATTGCCCATCGGCGCGACACATGGATATCCCATCGCGCAAGAAGTTCTCGCCAAGCGAGCGCAAGCAATACATTCGCAAAACCATACGCCACAGTAAGGCCGATCAGCTTGACCCACGACATCGCCCCCAGATCAGCCAAGTGCTTTCCGGCTTGCATTTCCTGCAGTCGAACGAAAAGGAAGACGATGCCGGCCAAGGCCAGGCCGCTACCGATCCAATGCATGGTACGTCGAGTGAGAGGGCTCATCGTGCTGGCAAGGGCCGGCATAGAAGCATGGTCCACGGCAGTGGGCTTCTTACTTCGATGACCTCGAAATAGTTCGATACCAAGTCGATAAAGCCCTTCGTGGACCAATGCTGGATGTGGCCGGGCGTGTTGCCGAGGGCAGTCACGTATTTACCTCGGGCCAGATTGAGTGCCCGCCACAAGGGTTCTCTTGGAACGCTGAGGATCAGGTGCCCGTCGACGATGGACTGCAATGCCTTCAATCCATCGTCGGGGCGCTCGAGATGCTCCAGGACTTCGCAGCACACAACCAAGTCGGCACGGTCCTCGCCTGCACGCAGATCGTAGATGCTGCGAACCGCGAAAACCGATCGAGAAGCCGTCTGGTCGCCGGAATTCTCCCGGGCCATATCGATGACCCGCGTGGAGAAATCGGTGCCGCGCGCGGCATATCCTTCCTGGTTCCAGGAAAGGACCCAGTATCCTTCGCCACAGCCGACCTCATGGATCGAAACAGGTGCTGCGCGTGCGACCAGCGCAGTCAGCGCGGACGCGAACCCTTTCATGATCCATGCGACGACGGGATTGCTGGACCCGTACTTGTCGTAGGCGTTTCCGACGATCACCCCGTTTTCAGTCATGCCTCCGGAGATTTTCATTCGGATATCCCATGCCTTGCGTAAACGACAATCTGGTTGCAGCGCAGCATGAACCTGGAATAGCTCTCGATTCGAAGATGGCTTTTCGTTCCGATCGCAGCCAGAGCTTCCCTGTCCAGCAGATCTTCATGTTCTTCGTTGGCGTGTTTCGAGAAAAGCCCGATCGTTGCACCCAGATCATGCAGCCAATCAGCCGAGGGGTGCGGGGTGGTGATGACGACCCTCGCTGTCGGTGCGTCAGAGAGATGTCCAGCAAGCACGCGCAGAAAGCCGATCGGATCTTTTGCGTGCTCGATCACGGCGAGCGAGACCACGGTATCGAACTTCCTCGAGTCATCTTCGAGCCTGTCGACGAACCGATGCTCGGGGTGACCCAGCCGGGCCAACTCCAGCGACTCCGCGTCGATTTCGAACCCGAGATAACGTCCCGGATCCACTCGCGATGCAAGCGCTCCAGACCCGCACCCATAATCGAGAACATGGCCCTGCAGATACCCGCAGGCGGCCGCGATTCGTCTGCTGCGTAGCAGTGGAGACAGCAATCCTTCGCCCGCTTGATCACTCATGTCCGTCGTTTCTCTTTTTGTCTGTGCTCATGCGCTGATCTTTTGCGATCTTGAAGCGTATGTCCTCCATCAGCTTTCGGTTGGCGGAGAGCAGGTCGGTCACAAAGGCGATAAGGATTGTCTGGAAGCCCATGCCGAGCAGAATCGATGCAAGTATCAGGGACTGTACATGCCCCTCACCTTCTCCAATCGCGTATTTCCAGAGGTAGCGAAGGCCGGCCAACATGCCCGCGCCGAACAGGATCGCGCCAATGCTGCCGAAGAAGCGCAGCGGCCTGTAGATGATGAAAATCCTGATGATGGTGACGACGCTGCGTTTGATGTACGAGGGTATGCTCTTGACCAGTTTTGAAGGCCGCAGGTCGCCATTCACCCTGATCGGAACCGATGCGATCGATATGTTTTTCTGTCCCGCTTGAATGATGGTTTCCAGCGTATAGGTGTAATCGTTGAATACCATGAGATTCTGCGCCGCCGACCTGCTGATGGCCCGAAATCCGCTCGGGGCATCAGGAATATCGGTTTTGCTCGCTGCCCTGACCACCCAGCTGCCGATATGTTGAAGCAGTTTCTTGGTCGGCGAAAAATGCCCGATCGAAGCGATAGGCCGCGCGCCGATCACCATTTCCGCGCGATGCGTCAGGATCGGCTCCACGAGCTTTGGAATGTCGTCGGCGTTGTACTGATTGTCGGCATCGGTATTCACGATGACATCAGCGCCGAGATGCAGGCATGCATCGATACCCGTCATGAATGCGCGTGCCAATCCCTTGTTCCCGGCGTGCCTGACGATGTGATCGACGCCATGACGAATGGCCACTTCTACGGTTTCGTCATGACTTCCATCGTCGATGATCAACCATTCGACCTCGTCGAAGCCGCAAACCGCGCGGGGCAGTGCGGCCAGCGTGATCGCAAGCGAGCCGGCTTCGTTGTAGCAGGGTATCTGTATGATCAGCTTCATCAATGTGTTTTTTGCGCCTTCGAACCAGGAGAAGCGTTCGTCTTAAGCTTCCTTGGCCGCATGCCGGAGGTGAATGACCATTGCGGTTCTCGCGAATCGCGCACGCATTCAGCCTGCGGACTACGGGAAGAATGGAGCGTTGGCCTGCAAGTTTCCTGTGGATTCGCATGAATTGGCTGCATTTTAATGCATCGGCATGCGGTAAATATTCGCCGCGCTATCGAATCCAGTTCAGGCTACCTTCAACCACCGTGTATACGCGTCCTCCAGACCATACATCGCCCGCATCGTCGACGGTGAGTTCGATGATCGCGTCGTGGCCGACTTCGCGACCCTGGCTGATGCGGTAGAAGCCGCTGTCGCCGGGCAGCGCGTTCTGCGAGGCTAGCCAAGCGGCGAGGGTGGCGTTGGCGGCGCCGGAAGCGGCGTCTTCAAACTGCGCGGGTGCGCCGACCCAGGCGCGGACGGCGAGGTAATAGACCGGGTCGTCGCTGCGCGCGTAGGCGCACAGGCCCATGCTTTCGGTCGATTGCGCGAGCATCGAGATCGCGTCCCATGGCGGCGTTGCGGTGCGCAGCGCGGTTTCGC
>JBAQRU010000071.1:0-1630 GCA_049296025.1 Lysobacteraceae bacterium
CCGTCGTCGTGTCGCCGCGCGCGCAGGTGGATTCGCCGGGACAGGCGCCCGTTGACGATCCGGTCGCCATCATCGGCCGCGCCGGACGTTATCCGCAGGCCGATACCCTTGTAGCCTTCTGGACCAATCTCCGCGACGGGCGCGACTGCATCGAGACGATCCCGCAGGATCGTCCGGACCTCGCCACGCAATTCCGTTTCCAGCCGGGCCCCCCGGTCCTCGGAAGCAGCTACAGCCAATGGGGCGGGTTCCTGCGCGGCGTCGATCGCTTCGACGCGATGTTCTTCAACATTTCTCCGAAAGAAGCGGAGAACCTCAACCCCAACGAGCGGCTGATGCTGGAGATCGCCGCGCATGCCATTGAGGACGCGGGCTATACCCCCGACAAGCTGGCCGCACCGCGCGGCGTGCATGAAAACCCGGTCGGGGTGTACGTCGGGCTGATGTGGGGCGACTACCAGATGCACGGCGTGGACCGTCCACGGGACGAGTGGACCACGCCGCAGAGCTACTACTGGGCGGTGGCGAACCGGATTTCGCACGTCTTCAATTTCTCCGGCCCCAGCCTGGCCATCGATACCGCCTGCTCGTCGTCGCTGACCGCGATCCATCTCGCCTGCATGGCGATCCGTTCGGGCGAGATCGATGTCGCGCTGGCCGGTGCGGTCAACCTGTCCCTGCATCCGAGCAAGTACAACCTGCTGGCGGATCTGCACTTCCTGTCCACCGACGGACGCTGCCGTGCCTTCGGCGAGGGTGGCGATGGCTACGTGCCGGGCGAGGGCGTCGGGGCGGTGCTGTTGAAGCCGCTGTCGAAGGCGTTGGCCGATGGCGATCACGTCTACGCGATCATCCGTGGCACGGCGATCAACCATGGCGGCAAGACTTCCGGCTTCACCGTACCCAGTCCCAAGCGTCAGGCCGCGTTGGTCCAGGACGCCCTGCTCGGCGCGGGCGTCGACCCGCGCGAGATCAGTTACATCGAGGCCCACGGCACCGGCACCAGCCTCGGCGATCCGATCGAGGTGTCCGGCCTGGTCAAGGCCTTCGCCCAGGCCGAGCACCAGTACTGCGCGATCGGCTCGGCGAAATCGAACATCGGCCATCTCGAGGCTGCGGCGGGCATCGCCGGGCTGACCAAGGTGCTGTTGCAGATGCGGCACCGGCAACTGGTGCCGTCGATCCATTCCGATCCGCCCAATCCGCACATCGACCTGACCCAGAGTCCGTTTCGCGTGCAGCGTTCGCTGGGCGCCTGGGAACGTCCTGTGATCGAGCGCGATGGCGTGCGCGTCGAGCTTCCCCGGATCGCGGGCATCAGCTCCTTCGGCGCGGGTGGCAGCAACGGCCACATCATCGTCGAGGAGTTCGTCGCCGCGTCGAGGCCCGACGTCGAAGCGTCGCGGCCGCTGCTGTTTCCGCTGTCCGCGCGCCGCGAAGCCGCGCTGCGCGAGATGGCGGCCCGGCTCGCCGACCGCTTGCAGGACGATCCCGGGATCGATCTGGCCGATGCCGCGTACACGCTCCAGATCGGCCGCATGGCGCTGGAGTTCCGCCTCGTCATCGTGGCGGCGGACCGGGCGTCGTTGCTGGCGTCCTTGCGTGCCCACGCCGCCGACGAGGATGCAGC
>JBAQRU010000072.1:0-4125 GCA_049296025.1 Lysobacteraceae bacterium
TTCTTGTGTCGGTCACGGCTACAGCTGCTGATCGAGAAAGTCCGGGGCGATACTTGATAGTCGCTAAGCCTGTGAGCGTGCAGTTCGTCAGGTATGGCGACGATCCGGGTGCTGTCGTTTCTCCGAGCTTTTATAAGCTCAAGATCAAAGATGCGAGAGTTGTCCAAGGTCCGAGCAAACTGATGCCTGCTACGATGACATTAGAAATAAGAGCTAACAATGGCGACGCGATTCTCGATTACGATCAGGTCTATTTATTGCTCGATGCGTTAGGTTCGAGTAAGTATAAAGTTGTCTACTGGGAGCGAGTTATCTCAATGGCATGTATGAAAGAGGCGCTTGTCGACCCTAAGTATCAAGATCGCTACTTCGACGAAAAAATAGGCGGGTTGAAGATGAAGTGCACTTACTTGAGGCAATATATGCCGCCTGAATAACGGCCGTACGTCGCAATGAAGGCCTGTAACTCGTACAAGCGGCGTGCTGGAGCACGCCCTAAGCCGGCGGAATCTTTGTAGGGTGCGCCCTGGCGGTTGAAGACTGGGACACCCACAATTCAGATGTTCCCGACATGCTGCCGAGATGTTTCCTGACGCTTGCTGCGAACGCACAAGCCCCGCCGATGGGTGATGGCACCGACTGACCTTTTGCATGTCTATCCCAATGGCAGGGTTGTTATCGGCCCGAACGCATTGACAAACACGGGTGAATGGCGCGTATTTAGCCCAAGCAAACCCAAAGCTGGGAATTGGTCGTGGATAAAAATCATCTGTTTGGATTCTGGAAGGAAGATTACGGAGATAATTTTCCACCATTGGTCGATGCGTCGCGCTGTCGATGGGACCCGGCATTGCAAGTAAAGGTAGTTTCCTATCTTCAGCGCTGCCCCATTTGGATTGCATCTCCTGGTGCGGTGTGCTCACTTCTCGACGAAGGAGTTGTTGCTGGAACAGTGTCCATAAGAACCGATGGCAAGTGGGCTTGGCAAGAAACTGTGGCCCACTACGTGGGTCAACATCAGCTGGCTCTCCCCTCAGAATTTCTGGCTCACCTCGAATTGAGAAATTACCTGCCACCAACAGAGCAAGAGGTTGATGTAGCGGCTTTGAACTTCCCGGAAATGCTGTGCAACTAAGGCCGTAAGGCGCATAAGCGAAGCGTCATGCACCTTTGTTCGATACATGTGGCATTGATTGCGAGTGATGGCGCATGAAGGAGAAGACTGGGACACCCACAATTCAGATGTTCCCGACATGCGGCCGAGAAGTTTCCTGACACCGGCTGCGAACACACAAGCCCCGCCGCTGCGGGGCTTGTGCGTTATGGGCGTCAGCGTTCGTCGTTGTGCAAGGCCAGGCGTACAAAGCCGGCGTGCTTGAGCACGCCCTATGATGATCTTGCCCCCGAATTTCGGACACCCTTCTAAACGGCCTTGGACCGCTCGAACTCTTCCGAAGGAAAACCAGGACATCCACGTCCACCCACCCGCCCATCAACCCCGGCTGGGCAGCGGCGTCCCGCCTACAACGGCTTCGGCGTCAGCTTCAACAATCGCCCACCAGCCCCGTCTTCGAGCAGCCAGATCGCGCCGTCTGGGCCTTGTTCCACTTCGCGGATGCGGTGGCCCATCGGGTAGCGTTCGGCTTCGCGCGCGGTGATGCCGTCGAACTGGATTCGCACCAGCGCTTGCGAGGCGAGGCCGCCGATGAAGCCGTGGCCCTTGAAGTAGGGGAACAGGTTGCCGGAGTAGATGACGAAACCGGCGGGCGCGATCACCGGGTTCCACCAGGTTTCGGGGGCGTTGAATTCGGGGCGCGTCGGGTGGTCGGGAATCGGCGAGCCGTCGTAGTTGTCGCCGTTGGAGACGATCGGCCAGCCGTAGTTGCTGCCGCGTTCGATCAGATTGAGTTCGTCGCCGCCGGCGGGGCCCATTTCGTGGGTCCAGAGCCGTCCGGCGCCGTCGAAGGCGATGCCCAGCAGGTTGCGGTGGCCCAGCGACCACACCTGCGCGGCCACGCCGCCCTGATTCGCGAACGGATTGTCGGCGGGCACGCTGCCGTCGTCGTTGAGGCGGATGAGTTTGCCCAGATTGCCGCCCATGTCCTGCGCGGGCGTGCCCTGCTGGCGTTCGCCGGAGGTGATCCAGAGTTTGCCGTCGGCGCCGAAAGCGATGCGGTGGCTGTAATGGCCCTGGCCGCCGACTTTGGGCGATTGTCGCCACAGCACCTGCGCGGCGCCGAGGCTGCCGCCGCCGTTCGCATCGAGTGTGAGCGACGCGCGTGCGACGACGGCGCCATAGGTGCTGTTGCTGCCGGCTTCGGCGTAGCTGTAATAAACATAGCGGTTGCTGGCGAACTGCGGATGCAGCACGACATCGCCGAAGCCGCCCTGGCCGCCGTAGGCTACCGCAGGCACGCCGGTGATGGTGCCGGTGGTTTTCGTCGCGGTATTGAACAGCCGCAGTTGCCCGGCTTTCTCGGTCACCAGCAGACGGCCGTCGGGCAGGAACGTCATCGCCCAGGGTTCGTTGAAGGTCCCGAACGACGTGCTGACGAACGGCGGATTGGGCAATTGCGTGGCGCGATGCGGGCCCCCGGTGATTCTGGGTTTGACGGCGGCTTCGGCGGCGGTGGGCGCGGGTGGCGGCGACTGCCTGCGCGCAGCGGCGGTCTCACGTTCCTTGCGGGAGGTCAGCTGGACGCCATCACTGCCGATCGTTCCGCTGCATGCGGTGAGCAGCAGGGCGGCACAGGTCAGGGCGAGAAGTCTCGGTGCGATGAAAGACGGGGGCATGGGGGCGTGCCTCGGTGTCGGATGACGGGGTGTTGTAGCGCAGGACAGGCGTTGCTGCCGTGACCGCGTTGGCAGGGCGAAGTCGGCAGGGCTGAAGCCGACTGCGCTGAAGTCGGCGGCGCTTCGGCATCTTGCGCCGGATGGCGCGGGCCTGCCTGAACATGCGGGCCGTGCAACCGGACCCATGACTTCCGGGTGGTTGAAGCGGGTGCGATCGGGCCACAAATCATTTCGTCAGACACCACACCCGGAGCATCGCGCATGAAGACCCAGGGCTTTCTCGATCAACTGCTGAAAACCGCGCAACAGAGCGTGGGCGATCTCACCGGAGGCAAGGGCATCGGCGGCGATTTCGGCAAGGGCGCGCTGGCCGGCGGAGCACTCGGGCTGCTGCTGGGCAACCGCAGGGTGCGGAAGATGGGCGGCAAGGTCGCGATGTATGGCGGCCTCGCGGCGGTCGGCGCGCTGGCTTACAAAGCCTACGGCGATTGGAAACAGCAGCAGGGCGGCGCCGGTGCCGCATCCGCCGCGCCGCAGACCTTCGATGCACTGCCGCCCGCAGAGATCGAATCGCACAGCCAGGCCATTCTCAAAGCCTTGATCGCCGCAGCGAAAGCCGATGGCCATGTCGACGATCGCGAGCGTCAGGTGATCGAAGGCGAATTCAGCCGTCTCGACGCCGCGCCCGAAGTGCGCCAATGGCTGCAGGCCGAACTGCAGAAGCCGCTGGACCCGGCCGAAGTGGCGCGCGCCGCCACCACAGCGGAAATGGCCTCCGAAATGTATCTGGCCAGCCTGCTCGCAGTGGACGAACAGAACTTCATGGAACGCGCATATCTCGACGAACTCGCACGCCAGCTCAAACTCGACGAAGGCCTCAAAGCCCGTCTTGAGCTACAGATGAAGGAAGCCGGCGACGCGGTCTGAGCGTGCCCTTGTGGTGCCAGTAGCGCGCGCTCCAGCGCGCGTTGCTCTGCAAGTTGTAACTGACCCGAATGGCATTTACTTAAGGCTTGTCATCCCCGCGAAAGCGGGGATCCAGCAAGTAGCCCGGGTAAGCGCACAGCGCGCACCCGGGACGATCGTAAGCGGTCGGGTCTCCGCGACCGATCGAGATCAAAAACCCCGGGTGCGGCCTGCGGCCTTACACGGGCTACTCGTTGCATGTGAAAGCCATTGCCGACCGTGCCGCCACAAAACGGAAACTCCAAAAGGACGCAGCCGTGCTCGGGAAAATGCTTCTCCCTTCGCTCCTCGACAGTATTTCAAAGTTTCGTAGTCGACCACGAGCGTCGTCGGAGCCCGGAGCTGTGGCATCGAGGAAACAAGCCT
>JBAQRU010000073.1:0-11871 GCA_049296025.1 Lysobacteraceae bacterium
ACGCGCCGGCAAGCGCCTGCTGCTGGCCAACAAGGAGTCGCTGGTGCTGGCCGGCGAACTGCTGACGGCGGCGGCACGCGACGCGGGCGCGACGATCGTCCCGATCGACAGCGAGCACAACGCGATCTTCCAGTGCCTGCCGAACGCCGAAGCCCACGCCGGTTTGAAGCGGATCCAGCTCACCGCCTCGGGTGGCCCATTCCGGGGGCGTTCACGCGCCGAGCTGGCTGACGTCACCCCCGCGCAGGCGGTGGCGCATCCAAAGTGGTCGATGGGGCCGAAGATCTCGGTCGACTCCGCGACGCTGATGAACAAGGGCCTCGAAGTGATCGAGGCGCATCACCTGTTCGGCGTGCCCGGCGCACGCATCGACGTGCTGGTGCATCCGCAGAGCCTGGTGCATTCGCTGGTCGAATTCGTCGACGGTTCGATGCTGGCGCAGCTCGGTCTGCCTGACATGCGCACCGCGCTGGCGGTGGGATTCGCGTGGCCGGAACGCATCGCCTCCGGTGTCGCCGGACTGGATCTGCTCGCGCACGGCCGGCTCGATTTCGAACCGCCGGACCTCGAAGCATTCCCATGCCTGCGCCTGGCCTACGCCGCACTCGCCGCTGGCGGCAGTGCGCCCGCAGTCTTGAACGCTGCGAACGAGGAGGCGGTTTCAGCCTTTCTTCAGGGCCGGATCGGTTTCCTGTCCATCCCCGCATTGGTCGAAGAGGCGCTGCAACGCATGTCGCATGCCGCCGCCGATTCGCTTGATGCCCTGCTTGCCGCCGACGCCGCCGCGCGCACGGCGACCCGCAATGCCATTTCACGCAAAATGACCGCAGGCAAGGTGAACGCATGATCGATGCCCTGAGTTCCGTCTGGTGGATGATCGTTGCGCTCGGCATTCTGGTCACCTTCCACGAATACGGCCACTACTGGGTCGCGCGCCGCTGCGGCGTGAAAGTGCTGCGGTTCTCGGTCGGCTTCGGCAAACCGCTGTGGATGCGCAAGGGCAAGGACGGCACCGAATGGGTGATCGCCGCGATTCCCCTGGGCGGTTACGTGAAGATGCTCGACGAGCGCGAAGGCGACGTGCATGCCGACGAGCTCGATCAGGCCTTCAACCGCAAGGCCGTGTGGCAGCGCATGGCCGTGGTCGCGGCCGGTCCCCTCGCCAACCTGATGCTGTGCATCGCGCTGTTCTGGCTGATGTTCGTCATCGGCCGCCCGGACTACTCGCCGGTCGTCGGCGAATCCCAGGGCATCGCAGCGGAATCCGGCATGCGCCGGGGCGACATCATGCTCGCGATCGGTGATCGCGAAACCCCGACCTGGACCGAAGCCAGCATGGCGCTGGTCACCTCGGCCATCGACCGCGAACAGACACCGATCCGCGTCCGCACCGCCGAAGGCACCGTGCTGACCCGCCGGGTCGACTTCTCGAAGTTGCCGAAAGGCAATGACCTGATGCAGACCCTCGGTCGGGTCGGGATCGTCCCGCGCCACCAGATGCAGCCGGCGGTGGTCGGCGAAGTCGTGGCCGGTTCCGCAGGCGACGGCAAACTCCTCGTCGGGGACCGGATCGTCGCCATCGGCGGCACCAGGGTCCAGTACTGGGCCGACATTTCCCCGCTGGTCGCCAGGATCGGCGAGCTCGGCGGCGGCGACATCGAGCTGGTCCGCAACGGTGCCACATTGACCGTTGCGGTCGCTCCGAAGTCGCAGCCTACGCCGGGCGCGACCGCCGGCAGCGCCCCCTCATGGCTGCTGGGCGTGCGCGCCGCCGATACCGGCAAAGCGCCGAAAGACGCGGTCCTGCGCTACGGACCATTGGCGGCCTTCCCGGCGGCGCTGCGCGAAACCCGGTTCCAGACCGACGAACTGTTCGCGATGATCCAACGGGCGTTCAGCGGCCGACTGGCGGTGCAGAACACGGTTTCCGGCCCGATCGGTATCGCCCAGGCGGCCAACGCCTACGCCAAAAACGGGCTCGCCTGGTACCTCAGCCTGCTGGCTGCGCTCAGTCTGAGCCTGGCGATTCTCAACATGCTGCCCATTCCGGTCTTGGATGGGGGGCACCTGCTGTATTACCTTATCGAGTTGGTCAAAGGCCGGCCGTTAAGCGAACGTGCGATGGCCGCCGGGCAATATGTGGGACTCGCGCTGCTGTTCGGACTCATGGGCCTGGCCTTCTACAACGATCTGCAAAGGCTGATCCAATGACGCGACCCAGCGCCCCGCGCTCCCGGCAGCACGCCGCATCGCTGCCCGTGACGAATGCCGATGGAACGGCTGCCTGAGCTGCGCCGATTGCGATCCACCGCTCCATTCCAAATGTTTTGCGTTTCAGGTTTTGCCGCCCGCCGATCCACGTCGTGATCCAACTTCTGCCGATCCACATGCTTGATCCGCCCGCTCCAGCCCCGCCCCATAACCGGACGTATTTGATGACGCGCACGCCACCCCGCCGCCTGTTGGCCCTTGCCCTTGCCACGAGCCTGGCTTCGCTCCACACCGCGCCAACCCTGGCGCAAACCGCGTCCGCGCCGTCCACCACCGGCTTCACCGTCTCCGACATCCGTATCGACGGTCTGCAGCGCATCGGTGCCGGCACCATCTTCACCTACCTGCCGATCGAGCGCGGCGACACGGTCGACTCCGCACGGATCGGCGAGGCCATGCGCGCGCTTTACAAGACCGGCTTCTTCGAGGATATCCGCCTGGATCGGGAGGGAAGCATCCTCGTCGTGACGGTCACCGAACGGCCCGCGATCAACACGCTCACGCTGTCCGGCAACAAGGACCTCAAAACCGAAGACCTGATGGCGAACCTCAAGGAAATCGGTATCGCCGAGGGCGAGACGTACGATCGCCTCGCGCTGGACCGGGTCACGCTGGAACTCAACCGCGCCTACAACAATCGCGGCAAATACAACGTCGAGATCAACCCGACCATCACCCGCCTCGATCGCAACCGCGTCGACATCACCATCAACGTCAACGAGGGCAAGGCCGCGCGGATCCGCCACATCAATCTGACCGGCAATGAGAAGTTCGAGGAAGAGCAGCTGCGCGAGCGCTGGGAATCGAACGAGAGCAACTGGCTCAGCTGGTATCGCCGCGACGACCAGTATTCCCGCGAGAAACTCTCCGGCGACCTCGAAAAGCTCAACGAGTTCTATCTCGACCGCGGCTACGTCGATTTCAGCGTCGACAGCACCCAGGTGGCGATCAGTCCCGACAAGAAGGACATGTACGTGACCGCCGGCATGACCGAAGGCGAGATCTACACCCTGTCCGACGTGAAGATCACCGGCGACACCGTGCTGTCGCAGGAACAGATCCAGCGATACGTGCTGGTCAAGGAAGGCCAGATCTTCTCGCGCACCTTCCTGGAGCTGACCTCCGATTCGATCATCGCCGCGCTCGGCAACATCGGCTATGCGTTCGCCGAAGTGAATCCGATCCCCGACATCAACCGCGAGAAGCGCACCGTCGGCATCAATCTGCAGGTCGTGCCCGGTCCGCGCGTCACCGTGCGCCGCATCGCCTTCAAGGGCAACGCACACACCGCAGACGAAGTGCTTCGCCGCGAAATGCGCCAGTTCGAGGGCTCATGGTTCTCGCAGGCCGCGATCGACCGTTCCAAAGTCCGTCTGCAGCGACTGGGCTTCTTCGAAAGCGGTTCTGTCGAAGTCGAGACCGTGCCGGTGGCCGGCAGCAGCGACCAGGTCGACGTGGTCTTCAACGTCAAGGAAACCACGTCGGGCAGTTTCACTTTCGGCTTCGGCTATTCGCAGCTGTCGGGCCTGACCACCACCCTGCAGCTGTCGGAAAACAATTTCCTCGGCACCGGCAACCAGATCAGCGTGGAAGTGCAGCGCAACACATACCTGCAGCGCTACTCGTTCTCGTTCCTGAATCCGTATTTCACCGACGAAGGCCTGTCACTCGGCTACAACATGTGGTGGCGCGAGTTCGACAACTCCGACTTCAACACCGCCCAGTACTCGAGCACCAGCGCTGCGGCGCAAGCCGTGCTGGGCCTGCCGCTGACCGAGAACGACAGCGTGTCGCTGGTATTCGGCCTCGATCGCAACCAGATTCTCGCGTACCCGGGCTCGTCGCCGCAGACAGTGACCGATTACATCGATGCCTTCGGCCAGAGCACGTTCCATTCCTGGCGCGCGGAGCTGGGCTGGGCACGCGATACCCGCAACGACTTCTTCACGCCGACCTACGGCACCTACCAGCGCCTTTCGGCGGAAGTCACGCTACCCGGATCCACGGCCGAATATTTCAAGCTCAACTACGAGTTCTCGAAGTACTGGCCGTTGAACCGCTACATGGTCCTGAACACCCGCGCGCAGTTGGGCTACGGCGACAGCTACGGCAGCGACAGCATCCGCGTGATGTGCCGCTCCGAAGGCAGCCCGCCGCCGATTCCGCGCAAGACCTACACCGATGCCGATTGCGCGCCGGGCACCACGCTCGACCGCGTGGTCGTCGGTACCGGCCTGCCGTTCTTCGAGAACTTCTACGCCGGTGGTGTGCGTTCGGTGCGCGGCTTCCGCGACAACATGCTCGGTCCGGTCGATTTCGCGAGCGGCAGTTCGTTCCGCCAGCCGATCGGCGGCGCGGTCAAGACCATCGGTTCCCTGGAAATGTATTTTCCGGCGCTGCTCGACACCCCGGCAGCGCGCGTCTCGGCGTTCCTCGATGCCGGCAATGTATTCAAGGACGTCGACAGTTTCGATGTCGGCGAACTGCGCGCATCGGCCGGTGTCGCCCTGCTCTGGCGCGCGCCGGTCGGCCCGATCTCGATCAGCTACGCGTTTCCGCTGCGCAGCGAAGAGACCGACGATCTGGAACGGCTGCAGTTCACCTTCGGCGGCGCGTTCTGACCACGGTGCGCTGAGCATCCGGCAGCACGTCCCATGTCGACCTTTCACCACACCGCCGCCGCGCTGGCCGAACGCTTCGAGCTGACCCTGCGCGGCGACGGCGATCGCCGCATCGATGGCGTCGCCACGCTTGCGCGTGCCGGCGCTTCGCAGCTCGCGTTCCTCGCCAATCCACGCTATCGCAGCCAACTCGCCAACTGCGGCGCGGGGCTGGTGGTGATGCGCGAAGACGACGCCGAAGGCTATGCCGGCGATGCACTGATCGCCAAAGATCCCTATGCAGCGTTCGCGAAGATGGCGGCGCTGTTTGACCACCGCCCTGCGTTCATGCCGGGCGTTCATCCCAGCGCAGCGATCGATCCAACGGCGGATATCTCCGCCGACGCCAGCATCGCGGCCTTCGTCAGCATCGGCCCGCGTTCGCGCGTGGACGCTGGCGCCTTCATCGGCCCGGGCTGCGTGATCGGCGAAGACTGCGTGATCGGCGCCGGCAGCGAACTGACCGCACGCGTCACCCTGGTCCGTCGCATACGCCTCGGCTGCAGGGTGCTGATCCATCCCGGCGCCGTGCTCGGCGCGGACGGCTTCGGCCTGGCGATGGAACACGGTCGCTGGCTCAAGGTGCCGCAACTCGGCGGCGTGACCATCGGCGACGATTGCGAAATCGGCGCCAACACCACCATCGACCGCGGCGCGCTCGACGACACGGTGCTGGAAGAAGACGTGCGCCTCGACAACCAGATCCAGATCGGCCACAACGCGCGGATCGGCGCGCATACCGCGATGGCAGGATGTTCCGCGGTCGCCGGCAGCGCCACCATCGGCCGCTACTGCCTGATCGGCGGCGGCGCGGGTATCCTTGGCCATCTGGAAGTGTGCGACCGGGTGGTGGTCACGGCGATGAGTCTGGTCACCAGCACGATCCGCGAGCCCGGCGAGTATTCGTCCGGCACGCCGCTGATGGACAACCGCAACTGGCGCAAGAGCGCCGCCCGTTTCAAACAGCTCGATGCCCTGGCCCGAGACATCGGCGGGCGCAACAAGGAACCGCGATGACGTCGATCGATACCTGCGATACCGATACCCAGCCCGTGCTGCCGCTCGGCGCGAGCGATATCCAGAAGTTGCTGCCGCATCGGTATCCGTTCCTGCTGATCGATCGCGTGGTCGAATTCGAGCGCAACAAGCGCGTGCTCGCCTACAAGAATCTCACCATCAACGAGCCGTTTTTCCAGGGCCACTTCCCGGTGCAGCCGGTGATGCCGGGCGTGCTGGTGATCGAAGCGCTGGCGCAGGCCGGCGGCGTGCTCTACCAGTTGAGCAAGGGCGCCGCGATCGAAGACAAGGTGTTCTATCTGGTCAAGGTCGAGAATGCGCGTTTCAGCAAGATGATCGTCCCCGGCGACCGCATGATGCTGGAAGTGTCGATCAAACGCCGCATCCGCAATATGGCGTGGTACAGCGGTACCGCCAGCGTCGACGGCAACGAAGCGGCGCGCGCCGACTTTCTCTGCGCCGAAGCGCAGAACTGAGGTGGGAAGACGATGAGCCACGCCGGCATCAGTCCGTTTGCGCAGATCGACCCCGGCGCGCGCATCGGCGCGAACGTGGAGATCGGCCCGTTCACCGTGATCGGTCCAGATGTCGGGATCGACGACAACACGCGCATCGGCCCGCATTGCAGCATCCACGGTCCGACCACCATCGGCCGCGACAATCGCATCCACGGTCACGCTGCGATCGGCGGCGACCCGCAGGACAAGAAGTTCGCCGGTGAGCGCACCGCGCTGGTCATCGGCGATGGCAACACGATCCGCGAATTCGTCACCATCAACCGCGGCACCGGCACCGGCGGCGGCACGACCCGGATCGGCAACCATAACTGGTTCCTCGCCTACACCCACGTCGCCCACGACTGTCAGGTCGGCGATCACTGCGTGTTCTCGAACAACGCCACGCTCGCCGGCCATGTCGAAGTGGGCGACCACGTGATCCTCAGCGGCTTCACCGGCGTGCACCAGTTCTGCCGGATCGGCGCGCATGCGTTCATCGGCATGGGCGCGTTCGTCAACGGCGATGTGCCGCCGTACCTGATGGTGGCGCAGGAAGATTACGGCCGGCCGCGCGGCATCAACAGCGAAGGCCTCAAGCGTCGCGGATTCGATACCGAGCGCTTGGCTGCGATCAAGCGCGCCTACCGTGCGCTGTACATGTCCGGTGCGCATCTGGTCGACGCCAAACAGCAGCTCGCGGTGCTGGCCGAATCCAGCGACGACGTGCGCGCGTTCCTCGATTTCATCGAGCGCGGCGAGCGGCCGCTGCTGCGCTGATCCGCGCAGGGAATTCATGCCGTGACGGAGCTCCGATGAAAATCGCCCTGGTCGCAGGCGAAGCCTCCGGCGACCAGCTCGGGGCCGGACTGATCGCTGAATTGCGCGCACGCTTCCCCGACGCGCAATTCGCCGGCATCGGCGGACCGGCGATGCGCGCCGCAGGTCTGGATGCGTGGCACGACAGCCAGGAACTCGCGGTGATGGGGCTGGCCGAAGTGCTGGCGCATCTGCCGCGCCTGCTGCGACTGCGCTGGCGTCTGCGCAAACGCGTATTGGCCTGGAAGCCCGATGTGTTCATCGGCATCGACGCGCCGGACTTCAATCTCGGCGTGGAGAAATGGCTCAAACGTCGCGGCATCCGCACCGTGCACTACGTCAGCCCGTCGGTCTGGGCGTGGCGCGAAGCGCGCGCAGCGAAACTCGGCGAAAGTGCGGACCGCGTGCTCTGCCTGTTCCCGATGGAGCCGCCGATCTACGCGAAGCATGCGGTGGATGCGCGCTTCGTCGGCCATCCCTTGGCCGATGCGATCCCGCTGGAGCCCGATCGCCGCGCCGCACGCGATGCGCTTGCATTACCCGAACACGGGCCGGTACTGGCCCTGCTGCCGGGCAGCCGGCTCGGCGAAATCGCGAAGATGCTGCCGGTGTTCCTGGGTGCTGCGGACCTGATCGCGCAGCGGATTCCGTCGCTGTCGATCCTGTTGCCGGCAGCGAATGCGCAATGCGCCGCCGCCATCCGCGAACAACTGCATCTGCAGCCGAAACTCGCGGCACGCGTGCATGTGCTGGATGGCGACGCGCAGCGCGCGATGATCGCCAGCGATGTGGTGCTGCTGGCATCGGGCACCGCCGCGCTCGAAGCCATGCTCTGCAAACGGCCGATGGTGGTCGGTCACCGGATTTCGCCCACGACCTATCGCATCGTGACCCGACTCGGCCTGCTCAAGTCGCGCTTCGTCAGCTTGCCGAATGTCCTGGCGGATGCGCCACTCGTTCCCGAATTGCTGCAGCACGACTGCACGCCGGAAAAGCTGGCCGCCGCCTGCCTGCGCTGGTTCGGTCAACCGGACAGGGTGGACGCGCTGCTGCCGCGCTTCGTCGATATCCACAGGCAATTGCGCTGCGATGCGTCCGCCCGCGCCGCCGATGCGGTGGCCGAATTGATCGTCTCGGCATCGATCGACCCGGCACCTGCGGCCGTCACGTTGTGAACCGGCGCAG
Source organism: Lysobacteraceae bacterium (assembly GCA_049296025.1). Classification (GTDB taxonomy): domain Bacteria; phylum Pseudomonadota; class Gammaproteobacteria; order Xanthomonadales; family Xanthomonadaceae; genus Lysobacter_I. The sequence continues at coordinate 8,447 of JBAQRU010000073.1, forward strand.
GGCGCCACGCGATGCAGGCCCCGGCACGTTGTTGCAGGATCCGCTCACTACCGTCGCATGCACGCGCGCGCTGCGAATCGCAGGAGTCGACGAGGCCGGCCGAGGCCCGCTGGCCGGCCCGGTGTCGATCGCGGCCGTCATCCTCGATCCGCAGCGCCCGATCGAGGGTCTGAACGACTCCAAGAAACTCAGCGAAGCGCGCCGCGAGGCGCTCTATCCGCTGATCGTCGAACGCGCACTGGCATGGCGGATCGAATTCGTCGAATGCGACGAGATCGACCGGCTCAATATCCTGCAGGCGACGCTCATCGGCATGCGCCGCGCGATCGAGGGGCTGTCGCCATCCGCAGACGCCGCACGCATCGACGGCAACCGCCTGCCCCAGGGCCTGCCCTGCCCGGCGGAAGCGCTGATCGGCGGCGACGCGATCGAGCCGGCGATCATGGCCGCCTCGATCCTCGCGAAAGTCGCGCGCGACCGGCGCATGCTCGAACTGCATGCCCTGCATCCACAGTACGGATTCGACCGCCACAAGGGCTATCCGAGCCCGACGCATCTCGCGGCGCTGGCCGCGCATGGGCCGTGCCCCGAACATCGGCGGAGTTATGCGCCGGTGCGTGAGGCGCTGATCGCTCACGGCTTGCCTATTCCTGGCTGAAAGCGCCTTCTGTCGGCGAGATCCGTGATGGAACGCACGCACCAGGCCACGGCAGGCATCCACGGCCTGATCGATTGATACCATCGATCGGTTGCAGCGCATGTCCGGGCACGCGAGTCGTCCTCCCTCAGAGAACGGCCGCGAGCGCTGCAGCCAGGGGGGGCGCCCGATCCCGACGCAGCAGACATAAGGAGATGAACATGCATCACGTATTCACCCGTACCGCAGCGCTCACCGCCGCACTCGCCGCAACCCTGTCCGCCGGTCTGATGACCCCTGCCCCGGCGCAGGCGGCTGTTCCGACCATCGTCGCCCTCGCCTGTCCGATGGACAACGGCGGCGGCCGGTTCTACTGCCACCTGCAGTACACCTCCGACAGCCCTGCCACCGTCGCCTGGTCCGGCAGCGGCAGTACCTTCAACCAACCCGGCAGTAGCGATTTCTACGGGTATTGCAATATCGGCTATCAGCATCAAGTGACGGTCACGATCACCAATGCATCAGGTACGACGTCGCGCACGACCGCCTATTTCAAGTGCAGGGGCGGCCCGGTCATTATTTGAGCCGTTGCCACGCGAGGGGGCCCTCCGCCCCCTCGCGACCAGCCGCCGCCGAAATCCCGGCGTCAAGCCTTGCCGGAACGTGCCCCGGGCCATAACCTGATGGGCTGCGCTTGCCGGCCCGCCGATGTCCTCCCGCTTCGTCCACCTCCACCTGCACAGCGAGTATTCGCTCGCCGATTCGACGATCCGCATTCCGGAACTCGTCGGCCGCTGCGTGGCGCAGGGGCAGCCGTCGGTGGCGATGACCGACCGCAACAATCTGTTCGCGCTGGTCAAGTTCTACAAGGCCGCCGAGGGCGCAGGCATCAAGCCCATCGCCGGCGCCGACATCAGCGTCGCGGAAGGCGACGAGACGCCCTGGAAGCTGACCCTGCTGTGCCGCGACCGTAGCGGCTACCTGTCGCTGTCGCGGCTGCTCAGCCGGGCGTGGATGGAAGGCCAGCGCCACGACGGTGTGATGGTCCGGCCGCAGTGGCTGCAGGACGCCAACCACGGGCTGTTCGCGCTCGCAGGACGCCACAGCCAGGCAGGGCAGCTGCTTGCGGGCAATCGCCCCGATCTCGCGCTGCAGTCGCTGGCCGACTGGCAGCGGCATTTCGACGACCGCTTCCATCTCGAACTGACCCGCTGCGGGTTCGAGGCGGAAACGCCGTTCAACGCCTTCGCCCTGCACGCCGCCGCCGAGCGCAGTCTGCCGGTGGTCGCCAGCAACGATGTGCGCTTCCTCGATGCCGACGGCTTCGAAGCCCACGAAGCGCGCGTCTGCATTTCGTCCGGACGCGTGCTCGACGACCCCAAGCGGCCCCGCGACTACACCGCGCAGCAGTATCTGAAAACCAACGAGGAGATGTCGGCGCTGTTCGAAGATGCGCCGGACGCGATCGACAACGCGGTCGATCTGGCCAAACGCTGCAATCTCGAACTCTCGCTCGGCAAATACTACCTGCCGGCCTTCCCGGTGCCGAGCGACCACACGCTGGACAGCTGGATCCGCAAGGAAGCGCGGGATGGCCTCGAAAAAAGGCTGCTGAAATATCCGATGGCAGCGGGTCACGACCGCGCCAGCTACGACGCACGCCTGGACATCGAGCTGGGCGTGATCGTGTCGATGGGCTTCCCCGGCTACTTCCTGATCGTGGCCGACTTCATCAACTGGGGCAAAGCCCAAGGTATTCCGGTCGGCCCGGGGCGCGGCTCCGGTGCCGGTTCGCTGGTCGCCTGGGCGTTGGGCATCACCGATCTGGACCCGCTGCCCTACGACCTGCTGTTCGAGCGCTTCCTCAACCCCGAACGCGTGTCGATGCCCGACTTCGACATCGACTTCTGCATGGATCGCCGCGACGAGGTGATCGATTACGTCGCTGCCAAGTACGGCCGCGACCGGGTCAGCCAGATCATCACCTACGGCACGATGTCGGCGAAGGCGGTGGTGCGCGACACCGGCCGCGTCTTGGGCTATCCGTACGGCTTCGTCGACGGCATCGCCAAGCTCATTCCGCTGCAGCCGGCCGACCCGCTGTCGCTGGAAGACGTGCTGGGCCGCAGCGACAAGGCCAGGAAGGATCCGGACCGCGCGATCGGCGAGTTCATCGAGCGCTACAACACCGAGGAGGATTTCCGCGAACTCATCGATCTGGCGCTGGACCTTGAAGATCTGACCCGCAACGCCGGCAAACACGCCGGCGGCGTGGTGATCGCGCCGGATCCGCTGTCGGACTTCTGTCCGCTGTTCGCGGAACACGACGGCCAGGGCGGCGGCAAGAATCCGGTCACCCAGTTCGACAAGGACGACGTCGAAACGATCGGCCTGGTGAAGTTCGACTTCCTCGGCCTGCGCACGCTGACGATCATCGACTGGGCCGTGAAAGCGATCAATGTCAGAAAATCGGCAACCGACGCCCTGCTCGACATCACCGATCTGCCGCTCAACGACAAACCGACCTACGAACTGTTCGCGCGCGGCGATACCGTGGCGGTGTTCCAGTTCGAATCGCGCGGCATGCGCGAACTGCTCAAGCGCGCGAAGCCCGACACCTTCGAAGACATCATCGCGCTCGCCGCGCTGTTCCGCCCCGGCCCGCTGGGCTCGGGGATGGACCGCGAATGGGTGGACCGCAAGCACGGCCGCACCGAGGTGAGGTACCCGCACCCGGCGCTGGAGCCGGTGCTGAAGCCGACCTACGGCGTGATCGTGTACCAGGAAC
>JBAQRU010000074.1:0-42697 GCA_049296025.1 Lysobacteraceae bacterium
CATGGCAAAGGGTAAGTTCGAGCGCACCAAGCCTCACGTGAACGTGGGGACGATCGGTCACGTGGACCACGGCAAGACGACGCTGACGGCGGCGCTGACGAAGATTGGCGCAGAGCGTTTCGGTGGCGAGTTCAAGGCATACGATCAGATCGACGCGGCGCCGGAAGAAAAGGCGCGCGGGATCACGATTTCGACGGCGCACGTGGAATACGAGAGCCCGACGCGTCACTACGCGCACGTGGATTGCCCGGGTCACGCGGACTACGTGAAGAACATGATCACGGGTGCGGCACAGATGGACGGCGCGATCCTGGTGTGTTCGGCTGCGGATGGCCCGATGCCGCAGACGCGCGAGCACATTCTGCTGGCCCGTCAGGTTGGTGTGCCGTACATCATCGTCTACCTGAACAAGGCGGACCTGGTGGACGACGCCGAGCTGCTTGAGCTGGTCGAGATGGAAGTGCGCGAGCTGCTGAGCAAGTACGAGTTTCCGGGCGACGACACTCCGATCGTGACCGGTTCGGCGCGTTCGGCGCTGGAAGGCGACCAGAGCGAGATTGGTGTTCCGTCGATCCTGAAGCTGGTGGAAGCGCTGGACACGTGGATTCCGCAGCCGGAGCGCGACATCGACAAGGCGTTCCTGATGCCGGTGGAAGACGTGTTTTCGATTTCGGGTCGCGGCACGGTGGTGACGGGCCGTATCGAGCGCGGGATCGTGAAGGTGGGCGACGAAATCGAGATCGTGGGTATTCGTCCGACGCAGAAGACGACGGTGACGGGCGTCGAGATGTTCCGCAAGCTGTTGGACCAAGGCCAGGCGGGCGACAACGCGGGTCTGTTGCTGCGCGGCACGAAGCGGGACGACGTGGAGCGCGGCCAGGTGCTGTGCAAGCCGGGTTCGATCAAGCCGCACACGGACTTCGAGGCCGAGGTGTATGTGCTGTCGAAGGACGAAGGTGGCCGTCATACGCCGTTCTTCAAGGGTTACCGTCCGCAGTTCTACTTCCGCACGACGGACATCACGGGTGCTTGCGAGCTGCCTGAGGGTGTCGAGATGGTGATGCCTGGCGACAACGTGAAGATGGTGGTGAGCCTGATCAACCCGGTGGCGATGGACGAAGGCCTGCGCTTCGCGATTCGCGAGGGTGGCCGTACGGTCGGCGCTGGCGTCGTCGCCAAGATCATCAAGTGATGGTTTGACCCGCGCGCGTGAAAGCGCGCGCAGGTTTATTGGATTGTCGCCCCTGCAAGGGCGGCGATCTGACAGCTTCAACGTCAAGGGTGGGCAGGACCTCGCGGGCCCCATCCAGCTCAGAATAAAAAGAGGTCTTCGATCGCTTGCAAGGCAGATCGAAGCCCCTCTATAATGCAAGACCACTTCGCGAACCGTCTTCGGGCGACTCGCGGATAAGCGAAATGAAGTGCAGGATGCGCTTCGTCTTCGCCGGACAGGGAAACGTCGCAACGGCATCGCCCCCGCCCGCTCCGAGAATATTCGGGGCAACTGCGGCAGGGGCATGTTGTCGCGTCCTCGATTCCCTGTCTGGCAGGCCGGTTTACCGGTCTGCCTTGTTTTGATATCGGATAAATTTTTGGAAGTATTCGCTCTTCTTGAAATTTGAAGATTTTCAATTACTTGTGATTCGGTGGTTACATAGCATTTCAATAAAAATAACGGGGTTCGGCGCACCTAGCCGTCGGGCCTGTCGCTCTTTCTACGAGGAATTCCGTCATGGCGGACCAAAAGATCCGGATCCGGCTGAAAGCGTTCGATCATCGTCTGATCGACCGTTCGGCCAGCGAGATCGTCGAGACGGCGAAGCGGACCGGCGCACAGGTGCGCGGCCCGATTCCGCTGCCGACCAAGATCGAACGCTACACCGTGCTGGTGTCCCCGCACGTCGATAAAGATGCGCGCGACCAGTACGAAACCCGCACGCACAAGCGCGTGCTTGATATCGTCGACCCCAACGACAAGACCGTGGACGCGCTGATGAAGCTCGAGCTCGCGGCCGGCGTCGATGTCCAGATCAAATTGACCTGAGGCCGCCAACATGACCGCGAAGAAATATTCGTTGGGCATCGTCGGCCGCAAGGCCGGCATGAGCCGACTGTTCACTGAAGATGGCAAGTCCATCCCGGTAACCCTGATCGAAGCCACGCCAAATCGCATCGTTCAGATCAAGACCCCGGAATCCGACGGCTACAGCGCCGTGCAGATCACTGCGGGCGTCAAGCGCGCTGCGCTGATCAACAAGCCGGAAGCTGGTCACCTCGCCAAGGCGAAGGTTGAAGCCGGTCGTGGTCTGTGGGAGCTGCGCGTCGAGGCCGACAAGATCGGCGATTTCCAGGTGGGTGGCGAAATCAAGGCCGACATCTTTGAAGTCGGCCAGATCGTCGACGTCCAAGGCATCACCAAGGGCAAAGGCTTCCAAGGCACGATCAAGCGCTGGAACTTCACCATGGGCGACGCGACGCACGGTAACTCGCTGTCGCATCGCTCACCCGGCTCCATCGGTCAGCGCCAGACGCCCGGTCGCGTGTTTCCGGGTAAGAAAATGTCCGGTCATATGGGCGCCGAGCAGCAGACGACGCAGCGTCTTGAAGTGGTCAAGGTCGACGCCGAGCGCGGCCTGATCGCGATCAAGGGCGCAGTCCCGGGCGCCCCGGGCGGCGACGTTATTGTCCGTCCGACGACGAAGTAAGGGAGACGACAATGGAACTCGCCATCAACAACAGCAGCAAAACCGTATCAGTGTCCGATGCCGTTTTCGGCCGCGAATTCAGCCATGACCTTGTGCATCAGGTCGTTGTTGCCTACCGCAATGCCGGTCGCTCGGGCACCAAGGCGCAGAAGACTCGCGCCGAAGTCAACGGCACCACCAAGAAGTCGAAAAAGCAGAAAGGCGGCGGCGCACGTCATGGCGCGCTCACGGCACCGATCTTCGTCGGCGGTGGCCGCGCATTCGCCGCGAAGCCGCGCAGCTTCGCGCAGAAGGTCAATCGCAAGATGTATCGCGCCGCGATCGCCGCGATTCTTTCCGAGCTGAACCGTCAGGGTCGGATCACGATCGTCGAGTCCTTCGACATCGATGGCCCGAAGACCAGTGGTTTGATCGGGAAGCTCAAGGGCTTCGAACTCGGCAAACGCCCGCTGATCGTCACCGAGGACGCATCCGAAAACCTGTTCCTGTCCGCTCGCAATCTGCCGTACGTGCAGGTCCGCGATGTGCAGGGTTTGGACCCGGTTGCGCTGGTCGGCGCTGACAGCGTCCTGATGACTGCTGAAGCGGTCAAGAAGATCGAGGAGTGGCTGGCATGAACGACGCCAAGCTCTATAGCGTAATCCGTGCGCCGCGCGTGTCCGAAAAGACTGTGCGTGCCCAGGAAACTTCCAATCAGTACGCGTTCGAAGTCGCCACTGACGCTACCAAAACCGATATCAAGATTGCCGTCGAAAAGCTTTTCGACGTGAAAGTCCAGTCGGTCAACGTGCTCAATGTGAAAGGCAAGAACAAGGCGTTCCGTAACCGTAACGGTCGTCGCGGTGACTGGCGCAAAGCCTACGTGACGCTGGCCGAAGGCCAGTCGATCGACGTTACCACGGTCAAGGTCTGAGGACTCACCGATGCCATTGATGACATTCAACCCCACTTCCCCCGGTCGCCGCAGCGCGGTCCGCGTGGTCACGCCGGGCCTGCATAAGGGCGCGCCGCATGCCGCGCTGGTCGAGAAGCAGGGCAGGACCGGCGGACGTAACCACCATGGCCGCATCACCACCCGCCACATCGGCGGTGGTCATAAGCAGCATTACCGCATCATCGACTTCAAGCGCGACAAGGTCGGTATTGCGGCGAAGGTCGAGCGGATCGAATACGATCCCAACCGCACCGCGCACATCGCGTTGTTGTGCTACGTCGACGGCGAACGCCGCTACATCATCGCGCCGAAAGGACTGAAGGTCGGCGATCAGGTGATCGCGGGCAACGACGCTCCGATCAAGCCCGGCAATACGCTGCCGCTTCGCAACATCCCGGTCGGTTCGACGGTGCATTGCATCGAGATGAAGCCGGGCAAGGGCGCGCAGATCGCTCGCGCTGCCGGTGCTGGCGTCCAGCTGGTCGCCCGCGAAGGCATTTACGCGATGCTCCGTCTGCGTTCTGGCGAAATGCGCAAGGTGCCCGCCGAATGCTGCGCCACCATCGGCGAAGTCGGCAACACCGAACATAACCTCGAGAAACTCGGCAAGGCCGGTGCCAAGCGCTGGCGCGGCATCAAGCCGACCGTTCGCGGCGCGGCCATGAACCCGGTTGACCATCCGCACGGCGGCGGCGAGGCGAAGGCCGGCCAAGGTAACCCGCATCCGGTCACTCCCTGGGGTGTCCCGACCAAGGGTTACAAGACCCGCAAGAACAAGCGCACGCAGAAGTTCATCGTGCGCGACCGCAGGAGCTAATCGACCATGGCACGTTCACTCAAGAAGGGTCCGTTCATCGACCACCATCTCATCAAGAAGGTGGAGACTGCGGGCAACAACAAGAAGCCGATCAAGACCTGGTCGCGTCGTTCCACCATCCTGCCGGAAATGATCGGGTTCACGATCGCCGTGCACAACGGCAAGAATCACGTGCCGGTGCTGGTCAACGAGAACATGGTCGGTCACAAGCTCGGCGAGTTCGCGCTCACCCGGACCTTCAAGGGTCACGGCGGCGACAAGAAGGGCAAGTAAGACATGGCGACCATCAACAATAGCAACGACGCGAAAGCGATCCTGCGTACAGCCCGCATCTCTCCGCAGAAAGCCCGCCTGGTCGCCGACCAGGTCCGCGGTCTCTCCGCTGAGCGTGCCGTCAATCTGCTTCGGTTCTCGGACAAGAAAGCCGCAGCCATGATCCGCAAGGTCGTGGAATCGGCGATCGCGAATGCCGAGAACAACCAAGGCGCCGACATCGACCTGCTGAAGGTCAAGACCATCATGGTCGATGAAGGTCCGATGCTGAAGCGTTTCATGGCCCGCGCCAAAGGCCGTGGTACCCGCATTCTGAAGCGCACCAGCCACATCACCGTGGTCGTGGGCGAGGGCAAATAAGTATGGGCCACAAAGTACATCCAACCGGTATCCGCCTCGGCATTTCCAAAGACTGGAATTCGAAGTGGTACGCGGGCAAGAAGGAATTCGCCGGCTTTCTGGCTGCGGATCTCAAGGTTCGCGAAATGCTGCGCAAGAAGCTTGCGGCCGCCGGAATCAGCAAGATCCTGATCGAGCGCCCGAACAAGACAGCGCGCGTGACCGTGCACACCGCCCGTCCGGGCGTGGTGATCGGCAAGCGCGGCGAAGACATCGAGAAGCTGCGTAAGGAAATCAGCGATGTGATGGGCGTCCCCGCGCATATCAACGTCACCGAAGTCCGCAAGCCTGAGCTCGACGCGCAGTTGGTGGCCGAGTCGATCGCCCAGCAGCTTGAGCGCCGCATCATGTTCCGCCGTGCAATGAAGCGCGCTGTCGGCAATGCGATCCGCCTCGGCGCGCTCGGCATCAAGGTCAATGTCGCTGGCCGCCTCAACGGTGCCGAAATCGCCCGCTCGGAGTGGTATCGCGAAGGCCGCGTGCCGCTGCACACTCTGCGCGCCGACGTCGATTACGGTTTCGCCGAAGCGCATACCACCTATGGCGTCATCGGCATCAAGACCTGGATCTACAAGGGCGAGATCTTCGATTTCTCCCAAGTTGGCCAGGAGAAACAAGACGACTCTCCGCGCGGTGAGCGTGGCGATCGTAACGACCGCAATGATCGCGACCGCCCACGTGGCCCGCGTCGTGACCGCGAGGCGAGGGACTAATCATGTTGCAACCCAAGCGAACCAAATACCGCAAGCTCTTCAAAGGCCGCAATGACGGTCTGAGTTGGAGCGCGAATGCGGTCAGCTTCGGCCAGTACGGCTTGAAGGCGACCGCGACCGGCCGTCTGACCGCCCGTCAGATCGAAGCCGCGCGTCGGACCATCAGCCGCTACGTCAAACGCGGCGGCAAGATGTGGATCCGCGTGTTTCCCGACAAGCCGATCACGCAGAAGCCGATCGAAGTCCGCATGGGCTCCGGTAAGGGTAACGTCGAGTACTGGGTCGCGCAGATCCAGCCCGGCCGCATGATCTACGAGATCGAGGGCGTCGACGAGGCGACTGCGCGCGAGGCTTTCCGTCTCGCCGCCGCCAAGCTCTCGGTCACCACCACTTTCGTGACCCGGACGGTGCGCTGATGGAACTCAAACAACTCCGTGCCAAGTCGGCCGATGAGCTGAAGAGCCACCTGCTCGACCTGCAGAAAGAGCGTTTCTCGCTCCGGATGCAGAAGGCGACCGGCCAGCTCGCCAAGACCCACGACATTCGTCGCGTGCGCCGTGAAATCGCCCGCGTCAACATGTTGCTCGGTATGAAGAAGTAAGGACCGACGACCATGAACATTGAAATCAAGCCGGATACCGAAAAGAAGCAGCGCACTGTCCAGGGCCGCGTCGTCAGCAACAAGATGGATAAAACCGTCACGGTGCTGGTCGAACGCCAGGTCAAGCACGAGCTGTACGGCAAGTACATCCGCCGGTCGACCAAGCTGCATGCCCACGACGCAGAGAACAGCTGCAAGGAAGGCGACGTGGTGCGTGTCGCCGAGTGTGCCCCGATGTCCAAAACCAAGAACTGGCGCGTCGTCGAAATCGTCGAACGTGCAGCCGAATAACCGAGGAGGCTGAATCATGATCCAGATGCAGAGCCATCTCGAAGTGGCTGACAATTCCGGCGCCAAAGAAGTGATGTGTATCAAGGTGCTCGGTGGTTCCAAGCGCCGCTACGCCCACATCGGCGACATCATCAAGGTGTCGATCAAGGACGCCATCCCGCGTGGCAAGGTCAAGAAGGGCGAGGTGTACAACGCCGTCGTGGTGCGCACCCGCAAGGGCGTGCGTCGTGCGGATGGTTCACTGATCCGCTTCGACACCAACGCTGCCGTGCTGTTGAACAACAAACACGAACCGATCGGCACACGTATCTTCGGACCGGTAACGCGCGAACTGCGTTCCGAGAAGTTCATGAAGATCGTCTCGCTCGCGCCTGAAGTGCTCTGAGCGGAGGAATAGACATGAATCGCATCAAAAAGGGCGACCGTGTGGTCGTCACCGCCGGCAAGGACAAGGGCAAGCAGGGTGATGTCATGAGCGTTGCTGGCGACCGCGTGGTCGTTGCCAACATCAACATCATCAAGCGCCACACCAAGCCGAACCCGCAGGCGGGTCAGCCCGGCGGCGTGATCGAGCGCGAAGCTTCGATCCATATTTCCAACGTCATGCTGTTCAACCCGGCCTCCGGCAAGGGCGAGCGCATCGGTATCAAAGAGCTGGAGGATGGACGCAAACTGCGTGTGTTCCGCTCCAGCGGTGAGGCGGTTGACGCCTGAGGAATGCAAAAATGACGACACGTTTGGAACAGTTCTACAAGGATGAAGTGGTGCCGAAGCTGATGAAGCAGTTCGGTTACACCAATCCGATGCAGGTGCCGAAGCTGGTGAAGATCACGCTCAACATGGGTGTGGGCGAAGCTGCTGCGAACAAGAAAGTGCTCGAGAATGCGGTCGCCGATATGGCGAAGATCTCCGGCCAGAAGCCCGTGGTCACGAAGGCTCGTGTCTCGGTCGCGTCCTTCAAGATCCGCGATGGTTGGCCGATCGGCTGCAAGACCACGCTGCGTCGCGCCAAGATGTATGAGTTCCTGGATCGCCTGGTGAACATTTCGCTGCCTCGCGTCCGCGACTTCCGCGGCGTGTCGGGTCGTGCGTTCGATGGCCGTGGCAACTACAACATGGGTGTGAAGGAACAGATCATCTTCCCGGAAATCGATTTCGACGCCGTCGATGCGGTTCGCGGCATGGATATCGCCATCACCACCACCGCGAAGACCGACGCAGAAGCGAAGGCCTTGCTGGAAGCGTTCCGCTTCCCGTTCCGCAACTGATTTCAGGACAGGCATCCCATGGCAAAGACCTCAATGGTGAACCGCGAAGTCAAGCGGAAGAAGCTCGCGAAGAAATTTGCGGCCAAGCGTGACGCGCTCAAGAAGATCATCAGCAGCCAGGACGGCGATTTCGAAGAGAAGATGGCGGCGGCCACCAAGCTGCAGAAGCTGCCGCGCGACTCTTCGCCGTCCCGTCAGACTTTGCGCTGCGTACTGACCGGTCGTCCGCGTGGCGTGTATCGCAAGTTCGGCCTTGGTCGTAACAAGCTGCGTGAAGCCACCATGCGCGGTGACGTTCCGGGTCTGCGTAAGGCCAGCTGGTAAGCAACCCTTCGGGGCTGTTAGACTAGGCGGCTGTTGGATCAAGTAGTTTTGCAGGCCGGTCCGTCCGGCCTGCAGCCGTCTCCGACGGAAGGTTCCAAATGTTCCGTCCCGGGTAACCGGGTTTCCCTGGCAGGATTTTCCACTGCCGCTCAAAACATACAGATTTCGCGAAAGCGGATATCGGTGCTACTCATAAGGTGACTCTCAATGAGCATGACTGATCCCATCGCCGACATGCTGGTCCGCATCAGAAATGCGGCCGCAGTCGGCAAGCAGACGGTGAAAATGCCGTCGTCGAAGACGAAAGTCGCGATCGCCAACGTCCTCAAGACGGAAGGCTACATCGGCGACATCCGTGTGATCGAGGAAGGCGCCAAGGCCACCCTCGAAATTGCGCTGAAGTACTACGAAGGCAAGCCGGTCATCGAACGTCTGCACCGCGTGTCGCGTTCTGGCTTGCGCCAGTACCGTGGCAAGGACGCGCTGCCGAAAGTGCTCGGCGGACTCGGTGTCGCCATCATTTCCACCTCCAAGGGCATCATGACCGACACGCAGGCACGCCAACAGGGCGTCGGCGGTGAAGTCCTGTGCTTCGTGGCGTAAGGAGAGCTCACCCATGTCTCGTGTCGCCAAAAAACCGATCGCCTTCCCGAAAGGCATCGAATTCAACATCCAGTCCGACAGCGTAAGCGTCAAGGGACCCAAGGGTACCTTGTCGATCGCGAAACCTGCCGGCATCGAAGTCAAGATCGAAGATGGTACTGCCCAGCTTTCGGCCAACGATGACGCACTGATTCCGCTGACCGGTACCCTGCGCGCTATCATCGCGAACATGGTGCACGGTGTCAGCGAGGGTTTCGTTCGCAAGCTCGATCTGGTCGGTGTCGGTTATCGTGCATCGATGCAGGGTAGCGATCTGAACCTGTCCCTTGGCTTCTCGCATCCCGTCGTGTTTCCCGCGCCGGAAGGCATCACCATCGCTACGCCGACCCAGACCGAAATCCTGGTTTCGGGTGCCGACAAGCAGCGCGTCGGCGAAGTCGCGGCCAAGATTCGCGCGTTCCGTCCACCGGAACCCTATAAGGGCAAAGGCGTGAAGTATTCCGACGAAACCATCATTCGCAAGGAAGCCAAGAAGGCCTGATCGGCCTATCCGCTTCCCAAGGATCAAGATCATGAGCAGCATCAAGAACACCGCCCGTCTGCGCCGCGCCAAATCCACCCGCGCGCATATCCGCGAACTCGGCGTGCCGCGCCTGACCGTGCTGCGCACGGGCCAGCATCTGTACGCCCAGGTTTTCACCGCCGATGGTTCCAAAGTGCTGGCAGCCGCCAACACGATGCAGACCGACGTGGGCGACGGACTCAAGAGCAAGAAGAACAGCGAGGCGGCCGCGAAAGTGGGTCGCATGATCGCCGAGAAAGCGCGTGCTGCCGGTATCGAAAAGATCGCGTTCGATCGTTCGGGTTATCGCTATCACGGTCGCATCAAGGCGCTCGCTGAAGCGGCCCGCGAAGGCGGTCTGAAGTTCTAAGCAAGTGCTGAATGGGCGGGGGCTCGTCCCCGCCCGTGTTTCATCCGCCGGTGTGGCAGACACCGGGCGTGTCCTCCGGTTCCGGGCGGCGCGAATCACCCGATGCACATCACAATCATAAGCGGCGAAGCCGCAATTTTCCCAAACTCAAACGAGATATCGAAATGGCAGAGCAACGTGAATCGCGCGGCCGCGATCGTGATCGCAACCGCGAAGAAGTCGATGATGGCATGATCGAAAAGCTGATCGCGGTCAACCGCGTCAGCAAGACCGTCAAGGGCGGTCGCCAGTTCACCTTCACCGCTTTGACGGTAGTGGGTGACGGTTCCGGCAAAGTCGGCTTCGGTTATGGCAAGGCACGCGAAGTGCCGGTCGCGATCCAGAAATCCATGGAATACGCGCGCAAGAACATGAGCAATGTCGACCTGAACAACGGCACGCTCTGGCATGCCGTCAAATCGGGTCACGGCGCTGCCCACGTGTTCATGCAGCCTGCTTCCGAAGGTACCGGCGTCATCGCCGGTGGCGCGATGCGCGCTGTTCTGGAAGCGGTCGGCGTGAAGAACGTATTGGCCAAGGCCACCGGTTCGCGCAACCCGATCAATCTGGTGCGCGCCACACTGAAGGGTCTTGAAGCCATGCAGTCGCCGACCCGTATCGCGGCCAAGCGCGGCAAGAAGACCGAGGAGATCCAGCATGGCTAATTCCGGCAACAGCGGCATGATCAAGGTTCGCCTGGTCAAAGGTCTGCGCGGTACCCAAGCACGTCACCGTCTTTCGGTGAAAGCGTTGGGCCTGAACAAATTGAATGATGTCCGTGAGCTCAAGGACAGTCCGCAGGTGCGTGGTCTCATCACGCAGTTGCACTATCTTGTTCGCGTAGAGGAGTAATCGTATGCGCCTGAATACACTCAAGCCCGCTGACGGCGCTCGCAAAGAGCGCACTCGCGTCGGTCGCGGTATCGGTTCCGGTCTCGGCAAAACTGCGGGTCGCGGCCACAAGGGCTCATTCGCTCGCGCGGGCAAAGGCAAGATCAAGGCTGGCTTCGAAGGCGGTCAGATGCCCATGCAGCGTCGTCTGCCGAAGATCGGCTTCCGATCGAAGATGTCGAAAGACACTGCTGAAGTGCTGCTGTACCAGCTGGACAAGCTCGAAGGCGTCATTGATCTCGAAGTGCTCCGCGCCGCCAAGCTGGTGCCGCCTGGCGTGAAGAAGGTGAAGGTCGTGAAGAAAGGCGAGCTGAGCAAAAAGCTCGTGCTCAAAGGCATTCTGGCGACGGCTGGCGCGCGCGCGGCGATCGAAGCCGCCGGCGGCAGTTTCGAGGAGTAAACCGGGCATGGCGCGAAGCGCGAATGCAATGGGTGGCGTCGGTGGTGGGCTCGGTAAATTCACCGAGCTCCGCTCCCGTTTGCTGTTCGTGGTCGGTGCGTTGATCGTCTACCGCATTGGTTGCTATATCCCGGTGCCGGGCGTCAACCCGGATGCCATGCTGCAGTTGATGGAGTCCCAGAAGGGCACCATCGTTGACATGTTCAACATGTTTTCCGGTGGCGCGTTGCAGCGCTTCAGTCTCTTCGCGTTGAACGTTGTGCCGTACATCTCGGCCTCGATCATCGTGCAGCTGCTTGTGCAGATCGTTCCGAGCCTGAAAGCCATCCAGAAGGAGGGCGAATCTGGTCGGCGCCGGATAACTCAATGGTCGCGTATCGGTGCGATTCCATTGGCGATGTTCCAAGCAGCCGGTATTGCTACGGCCCTGCAGGCATCGGGGGCCAACAACGGCATCCCCGTGGTGTATTCGCCGGGCATGGGATTTGTGTTGACAGCAGTCGTCTCGCTGACCGCCGGCACGATGTTTCTGATGTGGCTCGGCGAGCAAGTGACAGAGCGGGGCATCGGCAATGGCGTTTCGCTGATCATCTTCGCCGGTATCGTCGCGGGGTTGCCGGGTGCTGTACTCAACACCCTTGATCAGGCCAGCAAGGGCGACATGAGCCCGCTGACAGTCATCGCGATCATCGCCATCGTTCTGGCATTCACTTATTTCGTGGTGTTTGTGGAACGTGGGCAGCGCCGGATCACGGTGAACTATGCTCGCCGCCAGGGCGGTCGCAACGCCTACATGAATCAGACGTCGTTCCTGCCGCTCAAGCTCAATATGTCAGGCGTGATTCCTGCGATTTTCGCGTCATCGATCATCATGTTCCCGGCCACGGCATCGACATGGTTCAGTGCCAGCGGCAACGTCAGCGTACTGCAGAAGGTTGCCCAAGCGCTCTCGCCTGGCGAGCCGCTGTATATGATTCTGTTCGCAGCGCTGATTATCGGCTTTGCATTTTTCTATACCGCACTGGTCTTCAATTCGCAGGAGACAGCGGACAACCTGAAGAAATCGGGCGCGTTGATTCCGGGCATTCGTCCGGGCAAAGCGACCGCTGACTACATCGATGCCGTACTGACGCGATTGACGATGGCCGGTGCGATTTATCTGGTGATCGTTTGCCTGCTGCCGACATTCATGCAGACCGAACTTGGTACATCGTTCTATTTTGGCGGCACTTCGCTGTTGATCGTGGTGGTGGTGGTGATGGATTTCATTGCCCAGATCCAGGCGCATCTGATGTCTCATCAGTATGAAAGTCTGTTGAAAAAAGCGAACTTGAAGGGAGGGTCACGGGCACGCTGAGCGACCAGAGTTGCTCGCTTCCAGTGATCTGGAATCCGACGGACCTACGGGTCCGTACCAAGGACGGCAGCACGGTATTTCCGCTTCCCCACTCTCACGGGAAAGCAAGATGGGCGACCTGCGCGGCGGTCTCGAGCGTGGGTGGACCGAAGCCAGTGTTGGCACATGAGGAGTGCCAACCGGTAAATTGGAGCCGCTTTGACAGAGGGGGTCAAATTCACCAGCATCAGTCTATCGCCGGAGCATGGGCACTCTCCCCATGCCGGAAGAGCAGACGGTTCCCTCCCGAGGGCTCCGTCTAGCGGCTTTTTTGGCGCAGCCTCTTCCCTCAGCATCGAGGCCCTGTTAGAATTTCGAGTTCACTTATCCAAGTGCCCTATCCGCCGGGGTGACCCGGTCGCCAAACCAGTTGGAGATCCGCGCATGGCGCGTATTGCAGGTGTCAACCTGCCTGCCCAGAAACATGTCTGGGTTGGGCTGCAAAGCATCTACGGCATCGGCCGTACCCGTTCGAAGCAGGTCTGCGAAGCCGCAGGCGTCACCTCGAACACCAAGATCCGCGACCTGTCCGAATCCGAGGTCGAGCGTCTCCGCGCCGAGATCGGCAAGATCACGGTCGAGGGCGACCTCCGTCGAGAGGTCGGCATGGCCATCAAGCGTCTAATGGACCTGGGCTGCTATCGCGGTCTGCGCCATCGTCGTGGCCTGCCGCTCCGCGGCCAGCGCACCCGGACCAATGCACGTACCCGCAAGGGTCCGCGCAAGGCCATCAAGAAGTAAGGGGCAACGATCATGGCCAAGCCGGCAGCAAGCAAAACCAAGAAGAAGATCAAGCGAGTCGTCACCGACGGCATCGCCCACGTCCATGCTTCCTTCAACAACACCATCGTCACGATCACCGATCGCCAAGGCAACGCTTTGTCGTGGGCGACCTCGGGTGGCGCGGGTTTCCGCGGTTCGCGCAAATCGACTCCGTTCGCCGCGCAGGTCGCCGCGGAAAAGGCCGGCAAGGCTGCGCTCGATTACGGGCTGAAGGCGTTGGAAGTGCGGATCAAGGGCCCGGGTCCGGGTCGCGAATCAGCCGTGCGTTCGTTGAACAGCGTCGGCTACAAGATCATCAACATCATCGACGTGACGCCCATCCCGCACAACGGGTGCCGTCCGCCGAAAAAGCGTCGCGTTTAACGCGACGGTCTGAGGAGCAGAAACCACCATGGCTCGTTATATCGGTCCCACCTGCAAACTCGCCCGTCGCGAGGGCGCTGACCTCAGCTTGAAATCTCCAGCTCGTGCGCTCGACTCGAAGTGCAAGCTGGAGCAGAAGCCCGGCCAGCACGGCGCTTCGCGCAAGGGCAAGCTGTCCGACTACGCGACACAGCTGCGAGAAAAGCAGAAAGTGAAGCGCATCTACGGTTTGCTGGAACGCCAGTTCCGCAATTACTACAAGAAAGCTTCGACGAAGAAAGGCAACACCGGCGAGAACCTGCTGCAGTTGCTCGAAACCCGCCTCGACAACGTTATCTATCGCATGGGTTTTGCGGTGACTCGTCCTGCTGCTCGGCAGCTGGTGTCGCATCGCGGCGTGCTGGTCAACGGCAAGTCGGTGAATCTGCCGTCCTACCAGATCAAGGCAGGCGACGCGATCACGTTGTCCGAACGCGCCCAGAAGCAGATGTGCGTGCAGGAAGCGCTCAATGTTGCTTCGACCATGGATCTGACTCCGGGTTGGATCGAAGTCGACAGCAAGAAATTCGCTGGCGTGTTCAAAGCAGTACCGGATCGCGGCGATTTGCCGGCTGACATCAATGAAGCGCTGATCGTCGAGTTGTATTCGAAGTAAGCGACGGCGAGACGCTGTTGGTTCATCCGGCAGCGAGACTCCCACCCCCACGGTCGTCGCGCGTCGTGCGACGACCGCCTCCCTCGCCCGGGGAGGCCCCCGAAACACCGCCGCGGCTGCGAAGCCCCGGCGCTCCAGGAGACACCACAAGATGACGGTATCCGCCAACCAGGTCCTGCGTCCGCGCGCTCCGCAGATCGAGCGCCTTGCCGGCAACCGCGCCAAGGTTGTGATCGAACCGCTGGAACGTGGCTATGGCCACACCCTCGGCAATGCGCTTCGCCGAGTGCTGTTGTCTTCGATCCCCGGCTTCGCCATCACCGAAGTCGAGATGGATGGCGTATTGCACGAGTACACCACGGTCGAAGGCTTGCAGGAAGATGTACTGGAAGTGTTGTTGAACCTCAAGGATGTCGCGATTCGTATGGGCACCGGCGACGCCGCCACCCTGAGCCTGAACAAGCAAGGCCCGGGTGTAGTCACCGCTGGTGACATCAAGACCGACCACAATGTCGAGATCCTGAACACCGACCATGTGATCGCGCATCTGACCAAAGACGCCGCACTCAACATGCGTTTGAAGATCGAGCGCGGTTTCGGCTATCAGCCAGCTGCCGCCCGTCGCCGTCCGGATGAAGAGACCCGCGCAATTGGCCGTTTGATGCTCGATGCCTCGTTCTCGCCGGTTCGTCGCGTTGCTTATGAAGTCGAAGCCGCTCGCGTCGAGCAGCGTACCGACCTCGACAAACTCGTCCTCGATATCGAGACCAACGGCACGATCGACGCTGAGGAAGCGGTGCGCACTGCCGCCGACATCCTTACCGACCAGTTGTCTGTGTTCGGCGATTTCACGCATCGCGATCGCGGTGCTGCCAAGCCGGCCGCAACCGGCGTCGACCCGATCCTGTTGCGTCCGATCGATGATCTCGAACTGACGGTGCGTTCGGCGAACTGCCTCAAGGCCGAGAGCATCTACTACGTCGGCGACCTGATCCAGAAGACCGAAGTCGAGCTGTTGAAGACCCCTAACCTCGGCAAGAAATCGCTGACCGAGATCAAGGAAGTCCTCGCCCAGCGCGGTTTGTCGCTCGGTATGAAGCTCGAAAACTGGCCGCCCGCAGGCATCGCCGCTCACGGCATGCTGGGCTGAGCCCTCGCTAGAACATGAATCATGATCCCGGCACAGGGTGCCGGGGATAACCAGGAATCACGACCATGCGCCACCAGAAATCCGGACGCAAATTCAGCCGCACCAGCGCTCATCGCGAAGCGATGTTCCGCAATATGGCTTCCTCGCTGATCAAGCACGGCCTGATCCGCACCACGCTGCCGAAAGCGAAGGAACTGCGTCGCGTCGCCGAGCCGTTGATCACGCTGTCGAAGATCGACGGTGTTGCCAATCGCCGCCTCGCTTTCTCGCGTCTGCGCGACAAGGAAGCCGTCGGCACGCTGTTCACCACGCTTGGCCCGCGGTATCGCGAGCGTCCGGGTGGCTATCTGCGCATCCTGAAGTGCGGTTTCCGCGACGGCGACAATGCTCCGATGGCGTATGTCGAGCTGGTCGATCGTCCCGAAGCAGCGGCTTGATCGCCTCCCGGCCGACCGTTCGAAGGGATGGTTGCCGACGGTGCATCAGTAACTGCGCAGTCGTTATAACGAAGACCCCGGCATTTGTCGGGGTTTTTGCTATCTTGGCTCCGGGTCACGCCCCGCATCACGGATCTGGAACTCCACCGGGTTGATGCGGGTCCTTGAGATACCGTCCTCCTCCTTGCGCTGGCGCGCCATCACGCATGCAACCGAATCTCTTCCGCTGGTCGTTCCGCTCCCAGTACCTGCTGGGTTTCCTAGTCTGCGTGGCTTTGATCGGTTTTGCGGTTCTTTCGCAGGACTGGTGGGGGCTCAATCCCTGTCCGCTGTGTATTTTCCAGCGCATCGCATTCGCGGGTCTCGGCGTCGTGTTTTTGTTGGGCGGTCTGCATGCCCCCAAGGGTATTTGGGGGCGAAGGATCTACGGTCTGCTCGCGCTGATTCCTGCCGGCACCGGCCTCGGCATCGCCGGGCGACATGTCTGGCTGACCACGCTGCCAGAGGACCAGGTTCCCGAGTGCGGTCCACCGCTGCAGTTCATGATGGAAACCAATCCGCTGACCGACGTTGTCCGCAAAGTGCTGACCGGCTCCGGCGAATGCGCCAAGGTCGACTGGGCGTTTCTGGGTCTGTCCATGCCGATGTGGAGCCTGTTGTGTTTCGTGGCGCTGACGATATGGGCACTGCTGGCAGCGTTCAGTCGGCGAAATTCGACCGGACACGCAAAGTGAGCTCGACTATGGGGTCATTGCCATGGATCCCGTGGGTGTGTGGTCGTCATTCCTTTGTTATTTTGGTTCCTGGTCCGCTTGCTCTTTCGTGCTTGTGTACAAAGCCGTGTTTTTGATGCGGTGATTTCGATCTCTGCGTCGTTGCGATCGACGCGATCACATTGGTCTGATTGCGTTTGACCGTGGTGATATTGGCGGCCGCACGTTGAAGGCCGTTTGTTGAAACTGATTCGTTCGTCAGGTTGAAGAAGATGCCCCGCATACGCTCTGAAACACTCCAATCCGCCGTTTTGCCCCCAGAAGGCTGGACTCCCGCCAGTTGGCGTGATCGTCAAGCGCTGCAGCAGCCCGCATACGGCGACGCACAGCAACTGGAAGGCGTGCTCGGCGAACTTCATGCGTTGCCGCCGCTGGTCACTTCACGCGAAGTGATGAATCTTCGCCAGCAATTGGCGGAAGCGCAGGAAGGCAAACGCTTCCTGTTGCAGGGCGGCGACTGCGCCGAAATTTTCGACGACTGCACGCCCGAAGTGATTTCGAATCGCCTCAAGGTCTTGCTGCAGATGAGCCTGGTGCTCGTCCACGGCCTGCGCCTGCCCGTGGTACGCGTTGGCCGTTTCGCAGGCCAATACGCCAAGCCGCGCTCGGCCGACATGGAAACCAGGGACGGCGTGACGTTGCCCAGTTATCGCGGCGATATCGTCAACGGGCCGGAGTTCATCTCGGAAGCGCGTATCGCAGACCCGCGGCGCATGATCAAGGCGCACGCGCGTTCGGCGATGACGATGAACTTCATTCGTGCGCTGATCGATGACGGCTTCGCCGATCTGCATCATCCCGAATACTGGAATCTCGGCTGGGTCGGTCATTCGCCGCTCGCCGAGGAGTACCAGAAGATGGTGGCGGGCATCGGCGATGCCGTGCGCTTCATGGAGACCCTGGCCGGGTCATCGCTGCACAATTTACGCAGCGTCGAGTTCTACACCTCGCATGAAGCGCTGCTGCTGCCGTACGAGCAAGGTGTCACCCGCCAGGTGCCGCGCCAATCCGGTTGGTTCAACCTCGGCACGCATTTTCCGTGGATCGGTATGCGCACCGCCGCAGTCGATGGCGCGCATACCGAATACTTCCGTGGCATCCGCAATCCGATCGCGATCAAAGTCGGCCCGTCGGTGTCGCCGGACCAGTTGCTGCGGTTGATCGACGTGCTCAACCCGACCGATGAGCCCGGTCGCCTGAGCCTGATCCATCGTATGAGCGCCGGATCGATCGCCGAAAAGCTGCCGCCGCTGCTGGAAGCGATGAAGCGCGATGGACGCCGCGTGCTGTGGATCTGCGACCCGATGCACGGCAATACCGAGTCCACCAGCAACGGCTTCAAGACCCGTCGTTTCGCGAATATCCGCAGCGAGTTGGAGCAGGCGTTCGAGCTGCATGCGGCGGTGGGCACGCGCCTTGGCGGCGTGCATCTGGAACTCACCGGTGAGGACGTGACCGAATGCACCGGCGGGGCGCGGGATCTCACCGAAATCGATCTTGAGCGCGCCTATCGCACCACTGTGGATCCGCGACTCAACTACGAGCAGGCGTTGGAAATCGCGATGCTGATTGTGCGCAAGCAAGCGCAGATCAACGCGCCGACGATGCTCTGAGTTCTGCTTCGGTCGCAGCAGGCGACGATGAAGAGAGGCCCGCTTAGTGCGGGCCTCTTCGTTTCGACGATGCTTGCGTTGCGTGTCGGTTCGACCCTGTCAGTTCGAATCTGTCAGTTCGATTGCATCGACGTCGTCGAGGCCGATTTCTTGACCAGCGACTCGATCGCCGCCGGCAACGCGAAGACTTCGGCTGCCGGCGCTGCAGGATCGTAAGACTGGATCGTGATGAGCTGGGTCATGCCAGCGGCCTTGCCCTTCATCCGGGTGGGCAGTTTGATCGCGCCGAAGCTTTTGTAGTCCGACACATGGCTGATCTGTTTCATGTCGCCCATCGGCGATGCGACAACCGATTCGGTCGACAACATCAGCCCGTCTTCGGTGCCGTAGCAATCGGCGGTTTCGCGTCCCGATGTCCATTTGATTTCGACGCGGTAGCACGGGCGGCCTTCCGATTCAGACAGCGCGACTGTCGTTGCCGAAGCGATCACGCCCGGGTCGCGGATGGTGATCCGGGGGTCGCCCTGTTCGACGATTTGTTCGCGCTCTCTGCCTTCGAGCAGGCGCGGACCGTTCATCGGATCCATCGACCACGCGACGCCGCCGCTGTAGCCGCTGCGGAAGTCGCCGGCGCCGGGAATCGCCATCAGCGATGCGCGATCGCTGCCGCGCCCGTACATCGTCATGTCCAGCTTCATGCCGTTCTCGACGATTTCCATCTGGACTTTGGTGGTGCCGTCGCCGCTCTTGGCATACGCTTCGGCGCCGCCGGACGCGGCGATATGCGCATCGATCAGACTGCGTGCAGTTGGTAGTGCGGTGGTCGCCGTTTCGGTCGCTTGAGCGAGTGGAGCGAGGGCGAGCGTCAAGCATGCGGCCATGGCGGTACGGTTCAACAGTGTCATGTGCGGCTCCGGTATCGTGAAGTTGAAGCGGAAAGGATGATAAGGCTTGCGGATCATGTTGATGCGTCAATCCAGGCCAGGGCGGCCTCCAATGCAGGATCGTGGCCGTCTTGCAGCGCGTGGGCAGTCGGTGGGCTGGGCGTATCAGGCGTCACGCCGATGCCTTCGATACGGCGGCCGTTGGGATCGACGAAATCGGCGGTGGGATAGAGCAGATGATCGCCCGAGGGCAGCGGGATGCTGGCCGAGGGCAGCGCCATTCCGGCGCTGGTATCGCCGAAGATGTGGGCCCGTCCGAGTGCCTGCATACCGCCAGCGAAAATATCGGAGCAACTGGCCGAAGCGCGATCGGTAAGGATGGCAAGGGGACCGGAGAACCGGCGGATGTCCTTGCCGTCGTTGTCGACCACACGCGGCAGCGCGGTGAGTTTGAGGTCGCCGCCGGTGGTGATCATGGTGCCCAGCGATACCGGCTTGTCGACGAACAGGCCGCCGATGGCGCTCAGCGAAGCGATCAGGCCGCCGCTGTTGCCGCGCAGATCGATGATCACACCGCGGCAATCGCCATGCTCGCGCAGCGCTTGCATCAACCGGTCGTAGGCGGGCATCGCCCATTGGCTGTATTCCACCTGCAGCACGCAGCCGCCGCCAGCAACCGGCAGCCTGCGCGAATCGAAGTGCAGCGGCAGCGGCGGCAGATTGGGCAGCAGCACGATTTGTGTGTGTGCGTTCTCTCGGGCGGTGAGGGTGACCGTACGCACCCTGCCGTCGGTGTCCCGCAGTTGCAGGTCGAGCGCGGTGCCCGCTGCGATCGCGCTGACCATGCCATTGGCGGTTAGCTGCAGGACGGTGAGTCCGCGCGGTTTGAGCGATTCATCACCGGCATTCTTCGATGTGAAGACTTTGGTCAGATCGAAGCTGCCGATCTTCTCCACCGTCCAGCCGGGGCGAATGCCTGCGGCTGCGGCTGCGTAGCCGGGGACGACGCGTTCGATCATCATGCTGCGATCGATGACCGCAAGGCGCAGGCCGAGTTCGGCGTTACCCGATTTCGGGGCTTCGCCCTTCTTCGGAAATGCGCTGGATGGAATCAGTTCGAGGTGCGACGCTTCCAGCGCATCGAGCAACTCTGATATCTCACGGCGCAGACCGTCGATATTTTTCGCATTCTCAATATCGGGCTGATGCTCGGCCTTGAGCGACGCCCAGTCGGGGATTTCCTGTTTGCCGTTGAAACCACTGTTTTGCAGGCGTTCCCAGATCAACGCGAAAGTTTCCTTCGCACGCAGTTCGTCGGCGTGCACGCTCAGCGAGGTGAATGCAAGAGAGAGTGCCAGGAGCGATGTCGCAGCGAGTTTCATGGCCGAATAGTTCATGGAAGAGAGGAGGCGGTTGCAATCCGAACGGCACTCCGGATCGCTTGCGACCAAGACGGATACCGCCAGGAAATGTGACCGGGACGAGAGCCTGCGGCGGTCGATCGTTATCCGAGCGGTCTCTCGATACGATCAGTCGCCGGGCAATGCACGTATCCGCTGCCGATGGGCAAGACGAAGTGCAGTGCTTCAAACCGGCGCCATGCGGATCGTCCAGCGAGACGTCGCAAGTCGCATGGGCCAGAAGTCCTGTTCGATTGACGCAGGGTTGATCCGGTCACAGACTGCGTCATGCCCGCGAACTGGGGGGGCGACGCAATCGTGATCGGAGAGGTGCGCAAGTCCATGGTGCGAAGATTCGACCAGTATCACGGAGCACCGATCGTGGCCGTTGGCTTTGGTCGGCAACGCCGCGCAGCGAAAAGACCATGCTGATTCACTGGGCATTCGATCCCATTCTGTTCTCCGCCGGACCGTTGACGATCCGCTGGTATGGCCTGCTGTTCGTGGGTGCATTCCTGATCGGGCAATGGATGCTGGGCCGCATCTTTGCCGCCGAGGGCGTGCCCCGCGAGAACGCGGAACGCTTGATGATCCATGCGCTGCTCGGCGCCGTCATTGGCGCTCGATTGGTGCATTGCCTGTTTTACGAACCCGGCTATTACCTGTCGCATCCGTTGGCCATCCTGCGCATCTGGGAAGGCGGTTTGGCGAGTCACGGCGGGGCGCTCGGCATGCTGCTGGCGCTGTGGTTCGCCGCGCGCACGGCCCAGCCGAGGTTGCCGTTTCTGTGGTTGATCGATCGGGTATCGTTGCCTGCCGCGCTCGGTGCGGTGTTCGTGCGCGTCGCGAATTTCCTCAACTCCGAGATTGTCGGTATTCCCACTTCGGGCGAATGGGGCGTGGTGTTCGAGTCCGTCGATGGGTTGCCGCGCCATCCCGCGCAGTTGTACGAAGCGATCGCCTACGCCTTGATCTTCGCTGTGCTGCTGGCCATCTACCGCCGCAGCGGAAAGCGAACGCCGGAGGGCCTGCTGTTCGGTGTCTTGATGGCGCTGGTGTTCTCGGCGCGCATCGTTGTCGAATTTTTCAAGACGCCGCAGGCGGCGTACGAGGCCGGTCAGTTGTTCACTGTCGGCCAGTATCTGAGTCTGCCTTTCGTGATGCTGGGGGTCTTGATGATGGTGAGGGCGATACGGCGATCCCCGGAAGCTTGACCGAACCATGTTCAGCGGTGCTGGATGCGGCTGAAAACGCCGAGATTCTGGAGCTTTGGGAGCGATTGCGACTCGCGCGATGAATGGAAACGAGCGGTCGAGGGCCTGCGTTCGCGCGTGCAGGCAGCCTGATCGTCGAAGCGGTTATTCCAATTCGCGGTGAAACGTCGCCACATCGCGCCAGCCGTGTTTGCGGGCGTGCGCAGCGAGGGTTTCGGCCAGATAGACCGAGCGATGCCTGCCGCCGGTGCAGCCGAAGGCGACGGTGATGTAGCTGCGCGTGTCCGCTTGAATGCGTGGCATCCAGGTGTCGAGGAACGCGGTGATCTGCGCCACGTATTCGTTGACCTCGCTCTGGGCGTCGAGATGTTCGCGCACTTCGCGGTCGCGGCCGGACAGCGGGCGCAGGCTCGGGTCCCAATGCGGATTGGGCAGGCAGCGCGCGTCGAATACGAAGTCGGCGTCGGCGGGCACGCCGCGGCGGTAGGCGAAGGATTCGAACAGCAGCGACACCGGCCGGTCCGCGTTGAGATTCAGTTCCGCGATGACACGGCGTCGCATCTGATGCACGTTGAGCGTGCTGGTATCGATGATGATGTCGGCCTGCGCGCGCAGCGGTTTGAGAATCCTTCGCTCCAGCGCGATTGCGTCGGCGAGCGCGAACCCGAGATGGCTCAATGGATGGCGACGACGCGTTTCCGCGTAGCGCTTGAGCAGAACGTCGTCGCTGGCGTCGAAATACACCAGCTTCGGGTCGAGCCCGATCGCGCCGGCCTGCGATAGCCACGACGGCAACTTCGACAGATCGGTGTTGCGGTTGCGCACGTCGATGCTCACCGCGAGTTTCGGCGGCATGTCCGCGCCCGATCCGCCGCCTTTGCTGGTGGCGCCGCGTACGAACTCCGGCAGCAGTTCGGCCGGAAGATTGTCGACGCAGTAGTAGTCGAGATCCTCGAATGTGTGCAAGGCAATGGATTTGCCGCTGCCGGACATGCCGCTGACGATGATCAGGCTGGAGTCCTTTGAATTCGCGGGAGCGATGGGCGCGGTCATGACGCTGCACTCATGGTTCTGCACTCATCATTCGGCGCGTTCCAGAAAATGCGAATGCCGGGCCATGAACGCAGCAGCCGGATCGACGCCCTTGATCCGCAGGATATGCGCGCGTGCGGCGGCTTCGGTGAGCACGGCGAGGTTGCGGCCCGCCATCACCGGCAGAGTGATCATCGGCACGTCGAGATCGAGCAGGCGCCGCGCGCCGAGATCGCCGATCAGGCGTTCGTAGCCGTCGGTCTGCTGCGGTGCCTGCTGCGGCTGCGGGCGCGCGAGGTGCACGATCAGGCGCAGATATTTGTTCCGCTTGACCGCCGTGTCGCCGAACATGCTGCGTACGTTGAGGATGCC
Source organism: Lysobacteraceae bacterium (assembly GCA_049296025.1). Taxonomy (GTDB): domain Bacteria; phylum Pseudomonadota; class Gammaproteobacteria; order Xanthomonadales; family Xanthomonadaceae; genus Lysobacter_I. Next base: position 23,263 of record JBAQRU010000074.1, read on the forward strand.
GAGGCCACGCACTTCCAGCAGATCCTGCAGCAGGTCCGGGCACGCGCCATCGAGCACATCGGGCGCGATCTGGGTGAATTCGGGTGCGTCGTCGGCCACCAGGCGATGCCCGCGGGTGACGAGCTCCAATGCGAGCTCGCTCTTGCCTGCGCCGGAGTCGCCGGTGATGAGCACGCCGATGGAGTAGATCTCCATGAACACGCCGTGCACCGTGAGTCGCGGTGCGAGTTTGCGCGCGAGGTGGTATTGCAGATGGTTGAACAGTTCGTGCCCGCGGCGCGGCGAGCCCCACAGCGGCGTGTCGGAAGCTTCGGCGGCGGCGCGCAGATCCTCCGGGCACGGTTGGCCTTTGCTGATCACCATCGCCAACGGGCGGAACTGGATGATCTTCTCGATGGTCTCCGCGCGTTGACGCGCGTCGAGTGCGTCGAGCCACGCCAGTTCTTCGGTGCCGAGAATCTGCACCTTGTTCGGATAGATGATGTTCAGATAACCGGCGAGCGATGGCCGGCGAGCGACGGTGTCGACCGCTTCGAGCACGCGCTGTTCGCCGCGTTCGCCGGCGATCCAATGCAAAGCGAGTCGTTCTTGTTGCTGATCGAACAGGTCGCGGGCGCGGATGCTGGCGTTCATGGGCTACGAAAGTGAAGAGTGGGAAGGCATCGCGCCGACGTGCGGCGTACGCCGCGCGTCGGCTGCGATCGGAGCGGATCAGCCCGGATCGGCGACCTGGGTGAGGCTTTCGCCGCGATGATGATCGAGCATTTTTTCCTTGTGCTTGATGAGCAGCCGGTCGAGTTTGTCGGTGAGCAGGTCGATGGCGGCGTACATATCCTGGCCGTTGGCGTCGGCATGCAGCGTGCGGCCGGAGATGTGGACGGTGGCTTCGGCGCGGTGATCGGGTCGGTCGATGCTGAGCTGGGTGCGGACGACATCCATCGGATGTTCGAAATGTCGACCGAGGCGCGAGAGTTTGGTTTCGACGTAGTCGCGCAGGGCGGGGGTGACTTCGATCTGGTGGCCGTGGGTTTCGATACGCATCGACGGTGTCCTCTGGTTGCCGGGCCCGGGTCTCCACCGCGACATCGGGCCCAGCCCGTCGATGCCGCGATGCCGGTTCCTCCGCCTGTACCGGAGGTCCCGTACACAAGGGATGTTGGGTCCTCGTTTCCTTCATGCAAGGTCGGGATCGTGCGGACCGCCCCCGTTGACAGGGTACCCCAGCCCGGCATGGACGCAAGTGCGACAGGTGGCAGTTCCGGCATGGCGCGCTGTAACGGGACGAGTTGCGTGAATCGCGCTTGTACCGCTGTGCAAGCGCCGGATCGTTGTGTGTTCAGGCCATGCGTACGCGTTCGTGCGATGCGGGAATATTCATCGCCTCGCGATACTTCGCGACAGTGCGGCGCGCCACCGGCACACCCGATGCTTTCAGCGTATCGGCCAGTTTCGCGTCGGATAGCGGCTTGCGCGGATTCTCTGCTTCGATCAGCCGTTTGATCATCGACTGGATTGCGGTGCTGGACGCTTCGCCACCGCCTTCAGTGCCGATGCCCGATGCGAAGAAACTGCGCAGCGGCAGCGTGCCGCGCGGCGTGACCGCGTATTTGCGGGCGATCGCGCGCGATACGGTGGATTCATGCAGGCCGACTTCCGCGGCCACTTCGCGCAGCGTGAGCGGGCGCAGTGCCTGCTCGCCGAATTCGAGAAAGCCCGATTGTTGACGGATCAGGCAGCGCACCACTTTCAGCAGGGTGTCGCCGCGCGCTTCGAGATGCTTGAGCAGCCAGCGCGCCTCCTGCAGCCGGCCGCGCAGATAGCTGGCGTCGCTGCTGCTGGCGTGCTGGATCATGCCTTCGTAGCCGCGATGGATGGTCAGCCGGGTGTGACTGCCGGCGAGCGCCGCCCGCCACAGCCCCTGATGCCGCCAGATCACGCAATCCGGGGTGATGTAGGTGTCCGCACCCATCCCGCCGTGCTGCGCGCCCGGCCGGGGATCCAGCGAACGGACCAGATGCAGGCCGGTCGCGACCTCGTCCGCTGGCGCGTTCATTTCGGCGGCCAGGCCGTCTGCGCCGATTTTCGGCAGCCGCTCCAGCGGCCCCGCGACGATCAGCAGTGCCATGGCCTTGCCCGGAGTGTCGTCGGACAGGGCTTCGAGCTGCAGCGTGAGGCACTCGCGCAGGTCGCGGGCACCGATGCCCAGCGGATCGAAACGCTGGATCTGGCACAGCACTGCGGCCACTTCGGCCGCGTTGACGTTGAGCTCCGGTCGCAGCATGTCGGCGATCGCGTCCAGTGGTTCGCGCAGGTAGCCATCGTCGTCGATGGCGTCGATCAGCGCGGCACCGATCCGCTGGTCCTGCGGCGAAAGCCGGGTCAGATGCAACTGCCACGACAGGTGATCGTGCAGGGATTCGGCGCGGACCAGCCGGTCCATCGGGTCCGCACCGTCTTCGTCGCTGCCGCTGTTTCCGCTGCCGGAGCTGCTGGTGTTCCAACTGTCCGGTGGCTCCCAGCTGTCGTCGTTGCCGTGTTCGCGTTCCGTCGACTCGTCGGAACTGGTGGCATCGGGCGCGGGCGCCTGTTCAGGCATGCCTTCGGGCGTACTCTCGGCCGGGTCGCTGCCGGTCTCGGCCCAGTCGAGCAGCGGATTGCTTTCGACCGCGAGGGTGATTTCGTTTTCGAGTTCCAGCGAAGACAGCTGCAGCAGGTGCAGCGCCTGACGCAGTTGCGGCGTCAGGACGAGCTGTTGACCCAGCGATGTCTGCAGGCGTGGCTTCATGTCCCTATGGTAGATCGTGGCGTCTTGCCGGGGCTACAGCGGAATGATCGGCCCGGCAGCCTGTGAGTTCCGGGGCCGGAAGTTGGGAGAAACGACTTACAGGCGGAACGACTCGCCAAGATAGACGCGGCGGACTTCCTGGTTCGCCAGCAGCACGTCCGGCGCACCCTGCGCCAATACCGCACCTTCGCTCAGGATGTAGGCGCGGTCGCAGATACCGAGCGTTTCGCGCACGTTGTGATCGGTGATCAGCACGCCGATGCCGCGGTTCTTCAAGTGACGCACGATCCGCTGGATCTCGCCGACAGAGATTGGATCGACGCCGGCGAACGGTTCATCGAGCAGGATCAGCCGCGGTTTGGCGGCCAGGGCCCGGGCGATTTCCACCCGACGGCGCTCACCGCCGGAGAGGCTGGCGCCGCTCTGCTCGGAGACGTGGGTGATCTGCAGCTCGTCCATCAGCGATGCGAGTTCGCGTTCGCGACCGGTGCGGTCGAGGTCGGGGCGCAGCTCCAGCACCAGCCGCAGATTGTCGGCCACGCTGAGCTTGCGGAACACCGAAGGTTCCTGCGGCAGATAGCCGACGCCGCGCTTGGCGCGGGCGTACATCGGTTCGCCGGTGATGTCGTGGCCGTCGAGGGTGATGCGGCCGGCGTCGGCCGGCACCAGGCCGACGATCATGTAAAAGCAGGTGGTCTTGCCGGCGCCGTTGGGGCCGAGCAGGCCGACGACTTCGCCGGCATTCAGCGTCAGGCCGAAGTCGCGGACGACTTCGCGCGACTTGTAGCGCTTGCGCAGCCCCTCTGCGACCAGCATCAGGGTTTGCCCGCTGGCGCAGGCGTCGCTCGCGCGGACTTCGGCTGGATGGTCATCTTCACCCGGCCGCTGCCCTGGCCGCCGCTTTCGAGGCGGCCGCTCTTGAGGTCGTAGGTCAGGCGCTGGCCACTGGTGCTGCCGCGCGGCGTGGTGACGGTGTAGTTGCCGGTCAGCACGACGACATCGGTGCTCATGTTGTAGTCGATGCGGTCGGCCTTGGCGGTCATCGGCGAGCCGTCGTCCATCTGCTGCTTGAGCACGGCCTGACTGCCGGTGAGCACGGCGCGGACGACTTCGCCGCCGTTCTGGTGGATATCGGCTTTGGACGCGCGGATGTCCAAGGTGCCCTGTTTGATGATGACATTGCCCGACAGCGTGTTGACGCTGTTGCCGTCCAGGGTGCCTTCCTGGTGGTCGGACTCGATATCCATCGGCTGGTTGCGGTCCGACTCGCGTGCGAACGCAGGCACGGCGGCGAAAACTGCGGCTGCGAGCAGCGCGACAAGCGGGAGGCGCACGCAGCGGGCGGGCATGGAATCAGCGGCGGACAGTGACATAGCGGGACTTGACCTCGGAGCGGAACACGTAGCGTTTCGTGGTCGTGGACACCGCGAAACCGCGTCCACGGAGTATAGAGCCGGGCTGAACGATGGTCACCACGGCGTCGGTACTGGCGCGGTTCTGACCGGGAAAGACGTTCAAACGATCGGTGTTCATGGTGATCGGGCGCAGATCGTCGGCCGGGCTGTTGGCTTTCACGTCGCCGATCAGCCGGATTTCCTTCTGGTCGGCGCTGACCCAGCCCTGCTTCGAGCGGATGTCCCAATATTTTCCGGTGCCGTCGGGCACCTGGAACACCGGCGTCGTCAGCGACATGCTGTCGTCATTCGGGCGACGCTCCAGATTCGGCGCGCGCAGGGTGAAGGATTCCTTGCCTTCGCCGTTGAGCGCGGTCAGCTCGAAATCGTGCAGCACATAGTCGGGGCGCGCGTTCGCGGCGGCGGGCTGCACTGGCGGGTTGCGATGCTTCCACACGGCCCAGCCGCTGAGCAGCGCGCCGATGAGAAGACACAGAATGATGACGCCGCGCCAGCTCATGACAGTTCCCCGGTCGGCGTCGATGGCAGCGGCTCATCGAACCCACCCTGCGCGGCGATCAGCAGGTCGCACAGTTCGCGCGCCGCGCCTTCGCCGGCATTCGCGCGCGTGCGCAGCTCTGCCTGGGCCGCCGTGAACGCATGCGCATTGGCGGGCGCGACCGACAGGCCCACTGCGCGCATCGCCTGCAGATCGGGCAGATCGTCGCCCATGAAGCAGACTGCATCCAGGCCGATGCCGAGTTGTTCGCACAGTTCGCGCACGCAGGCGAGTTTGTCCTTCACGCCGATGTGCGCGCGCACGCGCAGCTCATCGGCACGCCTGCGCGCGACTTCGCTGTGGCGGGCGGTGATCAGCGCGACCTCGATCCCAGCCTGGCGCAGCAGCACCAGGCCCTGGCCGTCGTGCACGTGAAACGCTTTGAGCTCGCGACCTTCGCTGTCGAAATACAGGCGGCCGTCGGTCAGCGTGCCGTCGACATCGAAACAGGCGAGACGGATATTGCCGGCGCGCGTCAACAGCATGCTGTCGCGTCCGGCGCGTTCGGTCAGCGTCATGCGTTCGGCGGAGGCGTGTTCGAGCGGTGCGGAGGCCATCAGACGACCCGCGCCCGCAGCAGGTCGTGGATGTTGAGCGCGCCGACCACGCGACGTTCGCCGTCGATCACCAGCAGCGCGTTGATCTTGTGCGTTTCCATCAGCTGCGCGGCTTCGACCGCGAGCGCGTCGGCGTCGATGGTGACCGGTGTGCGGGTCATGAGTTTGTCGATGCGGGTTTCGCGCACATCGGTCGAAGGGTCCGCCAGCGAGCGGCGCAGATCGCCGTCGGTGTACAGCCCGAGCAGACGGCCGTCGCCATCGACGACGGCGGTCATTCCAAGCCGCTTGCGGCTCATTTCCAGCAGTGCGTCGCTCAGCGTGGCGTCGGCGCCGACACATGGGACGTCGTCGCCCGCGTGCATCACATCGGCGATATGCAGCAGCAGGCGGCGGCCGAGCGCACCGGCCGGGTGCGAGCGCGCGAAATCCTCGGAAGTGAAGCCGCGGGCTTCCAGCAGCGCCACGGCGAGGGCATCGCCCATCGCCAGCGACGCGGTGGTGCTGGCGGTCGGCGCCAATGCCAGCGGACAGGCTTCGGCGGGGACGCTCACATCCAGATGCAGGTCGGCTTCGCGCGCCATCGTCGACTGCGCGCGGCCGGTCATCGCGATCAGCAGATTGCCCTGGCGCTTGAGCACCGGGAGCAGGGTGAGGATTTCGTCGGATTCACCGGAGTAGGACAGCGCCAGCACCACGTCGCGGTCGGTGATCATGCCCAGATCGCCGTGGCCGGCTTCGCCCGGATGCACGTAGAAGGCAGGCGTGCCGGTGGATGCGAGGGTGGCGGCGATCTTGCGCGCGACATGTCCGGACTTGCCCATGCCGATGCAGACCACCCGGCCTTGGCAGGCCAGCAGGATGCGGCAGGCCGTCGAGAAACCGCCATCGATCCGGGCCGCCACCGCAGCCAGTCCGTCGCGCTCGATATCGAATACCCGACGGCCGCTGTCGGCCAAGGCGGCGTCGCTGGCGGCATCGGGAGAAAGAACGATGGGTTGAACCGAGGCGTTCGCCATTGGGGAGCAGACGGCTTTCCGTTACGCTAAGCGCCCAATTCTACGCACCCGCCCCCGCGATTGCCCGCACCGCCCATGAACGCAGCATCGCGCTGCGCAGGACCCAGACCCTCCGATGACCCCAGACACTATCCGCGAATTGATCGAACAGGGCCTGCCCGGTGCCCAAGCCCTTGTGCAGGGCGACGACGGGGTGCATTTCGAGGCGCTGGTGGTCTGCGATGCCTTCAAGGGCAAGCTGCCGCTGGCCCGTCACCGCATGGTCAACGCCACGCTCGGAGAATTGATGGGCGGAGAGATCCACGCGCTGTCGCTGAAGACGCTCACGCCCGAAGAAGCTGCCTGACCGATTTTGCAGGAGCGGCGCAAGCCGCGATAGCGCCAGGAAGGCCTTGCCGCAGCTTGCACTGTTCCTGCACCCCCCGAATCGCGGCTTGCGCCGCTCCTACACAAGAAGACCATGCAGAAAATCGTAGTTACCGGCGGTGTGCCGCTCCAGGGCGAAGTCCGTATTTCCGGCGCGAAGAACGCGGTATTGCCGATCCTGTGCGCGACGCTGCTCGCCGACGGGCCTGTCGACATCGGCAACGTGCCGCATCTGCATGATGTGGTGACCACGATCAAGCTGTTGCGCGAACTCGGTGCGCAGGTCGATCACGATGTCGACAACGGTCATGTCCGTGTCGATGCGCGCAGCGTCAACAGCCACATCGCCCCATACGAGCTGGTGAAAACCATGCGCGCGTCGGTGCTGGTGCTTGGCCCGCTGCTTGCGCGCTACGGTGCGGCGGAAGTCTCGCTGCCCGGCGGTTGCGCGATCGGTTCGCGCCCGGTCGACCAGCACATCAAGGGCATGCAGGCGCTCGGGGCCGAGGTCAGCGTCGATCACGGTTTCATCAAGGCCAAGGCCGAACGTCTGAAAGGCGGCCGCGTCGTGTTCGATATGGTCAGCGTGGGCGCGACCGAGAACGTATTGATGGCGGCCACGCTCGCCGATGGCGTGAGCGTGCTCGAAAACGCCGCGATGGAGCCGGAAATCGTCGATCTGGCCGATTGCCTGATCGCGATGGGCGCCAGGATCGAAGGCGCCGGCAGCAACCGCATCACCGTGCATGGCGTCGAACGTCTTCACGGCGGCAAGCACGATGTGGTCGCCGATCGCATCGAAACCGGCACCTTTCTTGTCGCGGCGGCGATGACCGGCGGCCGGATCGTCTGCCGCGCCGCACGTCCGGACACCTTGGATGCGGTGATCGACAAACTGGTTGAAGCCGGCGCCGAAATCACCGAAGACGGCGACAGCATCACCCTCGACATGCACGGCAAGCGGCCGAAAGCGGTGAATATCGCCACCGCGCCGCATCCGGGTTTCCCGACTGATATGCAGGCGCAGTTCATGGCGCTGAACTGCGTCGCGGATGGCGTGGGCGTCATCAGCGAGACGATCTTCGAGAACCGCTTCATGCACGTGCAGGAACTGCATCGCCTGGGCGCAGATATCCGCATCGAAGGCCATACCGCGATCGTGCGCGGCTTGCCGCAACTGAGCGGCGCGCCGGTGATGGCGACCGACCTGCGCGCTTCGGCGTCGTTGATCCTCGCCGGCCTGGTCGCCGATGGCGACACGATCATCGACCGCATCTATCACCTCGACCGTGGTTACGAACGGATCGAAGCGAAGCTGTCGGCGCTGGGCGCGAAGATCAAGCGCATCGATTGACCTCGGGTTCCGGCGACTGAAGTTCCGCAAACGAAAAGCCCTGGAATTCCAGGGCTTTTTTGATCTTCATCTTTTGCGGGTTTGTCGATAATCCAGCAGCGATCCTGCCGTATCCAACCGCAGTCGATCACTGCACCGACACGATCTTCAGATCGATATCGTCCTTGCCGTCCTTGCGCTGCAGGATGCGCGCCGGCAGCGCCAAGCCTTCGACCACCCAGATCAGCATCTGTTTGTTGCCGTTGCTGCTGACCAGTTTGGTCGCCTGACGCGGTTTGCCGCCGATGATGATGCTTTCCTTGCCGGCGACGGTGAAGCTCATCGGTTTTGCGCGGCCTTCATCGACCATGCGGTAACGCAGCGGTTTGCCGGCGACGGCATCGCGGGCGATGGCGAGGTTCATCAGCAGGCCATCGACGTCGCCGGTCTGCAGTGGCACCGGACCGGCGCGTTCGGGTTTCACATCGCCGCTCCAGCGCGCTTCGCCCTTGGCCCAGTCGTAGACCGCATTGCGGCGGATCTTCTTGACCAGCAGCAGCGAGGCGTCGGTGCCGGTGAGCGGGCGCCACTGGCCGTCGCGGTCCTCGAACACGGTGGTCTGGGTCAGCTGCGCGACCTGATTACTGATCTTCAGGGTGTATTTCCACTGATTGCCGCCCTGCGGTTCGATGGTCATGCGGCCGTTGGCCGACAGGCCCATGTAGCTGGCCTGATAGTCGGCGGCAAACGGTTCCAGCGCGCGCGCGGGAGCCGCCATCGCGGATGCGGCGACGAGCGTCGCGGTGAGCAGCAGGCTGCGGACGATGGGGGAGAGGCCGACGGGAGTCATGATGGTCCTTGGGGGATGGATCATTTGTATTCGATCAGACGCAGATCGACGGCATCCTCGCCGTCCTCGCGCTGCAGGATGCGCACCGGGGTCGGTACGCCTTGTGCGACCCAGACGACGGTGTCGTCGTTGCCGCCGTTGGTGCGGGCGACGCGCAGGGTCGTGTAGCTCAGGTCGCCCTGCGTCACCGTCTCCGGCTCGGCCGCGACCTGGTAGACATGGTCGCGAACCCGACCGGCCTCGACGAAACGATAGCGCAGGATGGCGCCCGGGCGGGCATCGCGGATGATCGCGAGATTGATCAGCAGACCGCTCATGTCGCCCGGCTGCAGGGCGACGGGTTGCCGGTGCTGCGGTTTGAGGTCGCCCCGCCAGCGCGCGCTGGCCTTGTTCCAGTCGTACGTGCCGACGGTCTTGCGGCCCATGAACAGGCCTTTGCGGACGGTGCTCTGACCGAGCGGGCGGTAGGCACCGCCGATCACATCGAAAGCGGTGCTCTGCTGCAGATTCAGGCCGAGCACGCCGGCCAAACCACGACGGCCTTCGATGCCGAGATCGACGCGCCACTGCGCATCGTGTTCGTGGACCACGCGCATCGTGGCGCTGCCGGCCGGTTTGCCGTGGTATTGCGCCTCGTAGGTGGCGAGGAAGGGTTCCAGCACCGGCGCGGGGATCTCCAATGCGGGGCTCTCCAGCCCGGATGGCGAGAGGATTGTCTGTGCATGGCCCTCAGACGGCGCGCAGACGAGCGCACAGAAAAGAACGAAGGCGGGGAGGGCGGAAAGTAGGCGCATGACGGGCGGCATCATGCGAGTCGCCGGTTGGCTCGCAGCTGAAGGGGGGTATCGAGCGCTGTGTCGTTCAGGTAAACGCCTTTCCGGTCCAGCCGCAGCCGGCCTTCGCCGAGCAGCCGCACGGTTTCGACCAGCAGCGGATGTTCCTGTTCGCGCACCCGCGCGGCGAGGGCTTCGGCGCTGTCGCCGGACAACACCCGCACCCGTGCCTGGGCGATCACCGGGCCGCCGTCGAGATCGGCGGTGACGACGTGCACGCTGGCGCCGTGTTCGCACGCGCCCGCGTCCAGCGCCTGCTGGTGCGTGTGCAGACCTTTGAACGCAGGCAGCAGCGAGGGGTGCAGGTTGATCATGCGCCCCGGCCGGGCTTCGACTTCCGCCGCGCAGATCAGCCGCATGTAGCCGGCGCAGACGATGAGGTCGGGCCGCACGGCATCGACGGCGGCAAAGAACGCGGCGTCGAACGCTGCGCGCGATGCGAACGCTTTCGGCGACAACGCGGTCGTCGGAATGCCGGCATCGCGCGCGCGCTGCAGCGCTGCGGATTTCGATTTGTCGGAAAAAACACCGACGATCTCGGCAGACAGTTCGCCGGAAACAATGGCGTCGATCAGCGCCTGCAGGTTCGTGCCGGCGCCTGAGGCAAGCACTGCAAGGCGCAACACCGCCATCTCAGCGCGGAGCGAACAATGCTTTCACCGACGGCTTGGTGATGGTGATCAGCGTGAACACGCCGAGGACGGTGCCGAACGGCATCATCATGCAGCTGAGCGCAGCGACGACCATGCACAGCATGTGCCGGCGTCGTTCCCGAAGACAGCGCCCCGCATAGACGATGAAGCCGGCAAGCGTCAGGCCGCAGGCGATGAGCACGGCGGCGAAGGCCACGATGAACCAGCCGAAGAAGCGGGCTTCAGCATCGGTGCCTTCCAGTCTACCGGTCACCATTGCAACGCCGATCACGAGGTGGATCACCGGAATCAGCGAGAACAGCGCGGTGATGCCGCCGACGATGTAATGGAAGATCGAGAGCATCCGCAGATGTTCGAGTTCCTGAGCGGTGGTTTCCGACGCGATCGTGGCCTGTTCGTCCATTGCCGTTTCCTCAGCCGATCCGCACGCGCTCGTCGTTGTCGTGCGTGTTGATTTCGCCGATACGCCAGTGCGGCAGCGCGAGGCGGTCGAGTTCGCCTTCCAGCGCGGAAACCGCAGCCGGCGGGGCGATCAACACGAAGCCGATGCCGCAGTTGAACGTGCGCCACATCTCTTCGCGGGTCACATTGCCTTCGCGCTGCAGCCACTCGAACACCGGCGGCAGCGGCCACGAGGATGCGTCGATGCACAGGCCGAGACCGTCGGGCACGACGCGGATGATGTTCTCGGTCAAGCCGCCGCCGGTGATGTGCGCCATGCCATGCACGTCGCCGCCGTGCGCGCCTGCGAGCAGTTCCAGAATCGGTTTGACGTACAGCCGCGTCGGCGCCATCAGCGCATCGACGAGTTTCACGCCATCGCCGAGGTCGAGATCGGCGGGGCGGCCGGCGCGGTCATAGATCTTGCGGATCAGCGAGTAGCCGTTGGAATGCGGGCCGCTGGAAGCGATGCCGATCAGCATGTCGCCTTCGCGCACCTTGGCGCCGTCGAGGATCTTCGACTTTTCCACCCCGGCGACGCAGAAGCCGGCGAGATCGTATTCGCCCGGCGGATACATGTCGGGCATTTCCGCGGTTTCGCCGCCGATCAGCGCGCAGCCGGACAGCTCGCAGCCTTTGGCGATACCGCCGACCACGGCCACGGTGGTGTCGACATCGAGTTTTCCGGTGGCGAAATAGTCGAGGAAGAACAGCGGCTCGGCGCCCTGCACCAGCACGTCGTTCACGCACATCGCCACCAGGTCGATGCCGATGGTGTCGTGGCGGTTCAATTGCTGCGCCAGTTTGAGCTTGGTGCCGACGCCGTCGGTGCCGGAGACCAGCACCGGCTCTTTGTATTTGCCCGAGAGGTCGAACAGCGCGCCGAAACCGCCGAGTCCGCCCATCACTTCGGGCCGGAAGCTGCGCTTCACCAGCGGTTTGATGCGTTCGACGACTTCGTTGCCTGCGTCGATGTCGACACCGGCGTCGCGGTAGGTCATTCCTGCGGAGGCGGGCGGGGTCTGGGTCACGGCGGCTCGCGGTGCGCGGAAAGGCTGAATTGTAGTGGAGCCTGCCCCGGACTAGATACGGGGGCGGCCCTGGCCCGCCATTGCGCGCCTTCAGACATTGTCTCGGATCGAATGTCTCGGATCGGGAGAAATGGCGCCGCTCCAACACCGAAAGATTGCAGCCGTGGGCCAGTGCACACCCCAGTTGTGGCACCATTTCCGCCGATAGCCATGGTTCGGGACGTGAAAATGCGGCAGTCGAGTGAAGGTTCGGTGCGGTGGTCGGCGCGTATGCGCCGTGGAATCGGCAGGATGTTGGGCTTCGGCCTGGCGTTCGCGCTGCTGGCGCCGATGGCCCATGCCCAGCGGGTGGAAGGCGACCGCGCCGCAGCCAGCGGGATTTATGAGGCCGAAGTCCCGGTCAACAACCAGACCGATACCGAACGCAACAACGGCTTCGCGCGCGCGCTGGCGCAGGTGCTGGCGAAGATCAGCGGCGATCGCGGCGCGACCGGCCGGCCCGGCGTCGGCCAGGAACTGCGCCGCGCCAAGGAATATGTCAGCGGCTACGACTACCGCCAGGACCAAGGCGTGTCCTCGACCGGCGCACCGACCTTCAAGACCATGCTGGTGGCGCGGTTCGATCGTACGAAGGTCGACGGCATCATCGGTGCGCTCGGCCTGCCGATCTGGCCGCAGCCGCGGCCCAAGCCGGTGCTCTGGCTGGCGATCGACGACGGCAAGGGCCCGCGTCTGGTCGCTGTTGGTCAGAGCAACGCCGCGCGCGCAGTCCTCGACCGTGCCATCGAACGCGGCTACCGCCTGGGTCTGCCGTCGGGCAATGCGGCCGAACAGGCCGCCGTCGGCGCGATCTGGCGTGGCGATACTGGCGCCATCGCCCGCACCTCCGCCCGCTACAGCCCGCCGATGCAGCTGATCGGCAAGCTCTACCGCAAGGGCGCCGGCTGGAAGGCCGACTGGACCTTCGTCGATGGCGGTCGCGTGCTGTCGAAATGGTCTTCCGAGAATGCCGATGCCCGCGCCGCGATGTCCGCCGGCGCTGACGGCACCGCCGACGCATTGATCCGCCGCTACGCTCGCGGCAGCGGCGCCTCCGGGCCGGCCGGCGCGTATCGCGTGCGCTTCACCGGGATCGACAGCGCCGACGACTACATCCGGCTGATGGGTCACCTGCAGGACATCTCGGTCGTCCGCAAGGTTCGGCCCATCAGTGCGGGCCCCGATGGTCTGCTGCTGGAACTGGATCTGATCAGCGGCCTGCCCGGGTTCCGCAAGATGATCGGCAGCCGCGGCATCCTGGTCGGCAGCGACAGTGCCGAAGGTGGCAGCGATCTGCCGACCTTCGACCTGCGTTGAGCACCTCGATGAACGATGGTTCCTTCAATACCGGATCGATCGACGAGATCGCCACATTTTTCCGGCGTCTGCAGTGGGCGCTGCTGCTGCTGGGCGTGGGTGCGCTGATCTGGGTGATGACCCCGGTGTTGACGCCGTTCGCGGCGGCGACCCTGCTGGCGTGGCTCGGCGATCCGGTGGTCGATCGCCTGCAGCGGCGCGGCCTGTCGCGCAACAGCGCTGTCGCTCTGGTGTTCACGCTGATGGTGCTGGTGTTGATCGTGCTGGTGCTGATCCTGGTGCCGGTGATCCAGGATCAAGTCGTGGTGTTGGCGAAACTGGTGCCGACGTACATCGAATGGGTGTTGCGCACGGGCTTGCCTTGGCTGCAGGCCAAGACCGGTTTGAATGCAGCGACCTGGCTCGACCCCGACTATTTGCTGGAGATGCTGAAACGCAACTGGAAAGGCGCCAGCGGTATCGCGACCCAGTTGCTGGGCGTCGTCACCCAATCCGGCTTCACGGTGCTGGGCTGGTTCGCGAATCTGGTGCTGATTCCGTTCATCACGTTCTTCTTCCTGCGCGACTGGGACACCTTGGTGGCGCGCGTCGCCGGTCTGGTGCCGCGCAAGCACATCGAAATCGTTTCGCTGCTCGCGAAGGAATCCGATGCGGTGCTCGGCAGTTTCCTGCGCGGCCAGTTCATGGTGATGCTGGCGATGGGCGTGTTCTATTCGGTCGGCCTGTGGGGCGTCGGGCTGGAAGTGGGCGTGCTGATCGGCGTGCTGGGTGGCCTGCTCACCTTCATTCCCTACATCGGCCCGACCACGGTGTTGCTCGGCGGCAGCGCCGCCGCGCTGATGCAGTTCGGCGACTGGCAGCATCTCGTCGGCGTACTCGCGGTCTGGGGCGTGGGCCAGTTGCTCGAAAGCTACGTGTTGACGCCCAAACTGGTCGGCGATCGCGTCGGCCTCAGCCCGGTCACCGTCGTGTTCTCGGTGATGGCCGGCGGCACGCTGTTCGGTTTCCTTGGCATGCTGCTGGCGTTGCCGGTGGCGTCGGTCGCGAATGTGCTGATCCGGCATGTGCATGCGGGATACGCTGCCAGTCGTTTCTACCTCGGTGACGCACCGGATCCGCCGAAGATCGAAATTGCTGCTTCGCATCATTCCAGAGATGCCGATGCGGCGGAGCCGACGGATCCCGCGTGAACGGACTTCAGCTTTCCGCGCTGGCGGCGCAACTGCCGCTGGCGCTGCGGTTTCCGCCCGATCAGCGTTTCGAGACCTATATCGCTGCGCCCGAAGGCGCGCTGGCGCAGTTGCACGCGCTGGCGCAGGGGCGCGGCATCGCCAGCAGCGTCTACCTTGCGGGTGCGGCAGCCACCGGGAAAACCCATCTCCTGCTCGCGACCTGCGCCGAGGCCGAAGCCGCCGGCCTGCGCACCGCCTATCTGCCGCTGGCCGCCGCTGCGGGCCGCCTGCGCGATGCGCTGGATGCGTTCGAACACGCCGATCTCGTCGCGCTCGACGGGCTGGAAGCGATCGCTGGCGATCGCGAGGACGAGATCGCGCTCTTCGATGCGCACAATCGCGCGCGCGATGCCGGGCGAAGCCTGCTGTACGCGGCGCGGGCGATGCCGGATGCCCTCGCTCTGGTGCTGCCGGATCTGCGTTCGCGTTTGTCGCAATGCGTGCGGATCGCGCTGGAACCGCTCGACGACGATGGTCGCGCGGATGTCTTGCGCGTGCGTGCGCAGCGACGCGGTCTGCAACTCGAAGATACCGCCATCGACTGGCTGCTCAAGCGCGTCGACCGCGACCTGGTCAGCCTGACTGCATTGCTCGACCGTCTCGATCGCGAATCGCTCGCGGCGCAGCGGCGATTGACGGTGCCGTTCCTGCGCAGCGTATTGGGCGGCTGATTCGCTCAGGCGCCTAGCGCGAGATTCAGTTCCGCCAACCGCTCAGGCGTACCCACATCCGTCCATCGTCCGGTGTGATGTTCGCCGTTGGCGGCGTTGCCGTTCATCGCCGCGCGCAGCAGCGGCGCGAGCTTGAAGCGTGGCAGCTTTTCACGGGCGCCGGGAGCGTTGCCGATGATGCGGCGCCAGTCGTCGAAGAGGCTCGGGCGATAGACGCCGATGCCGGTGAAGGTCAGCCGCGTGCCAGGGTCGCCGGTTTCGGCAACCTCGTCGGGGTGCGGCGCCGCGCTCAGCAGCTGTCCGTCGCGCAGCAGGGTGAAATCGCCGCGTGGGTTGTGTTCGGGGTTGTCGACCATCACCAGATGCGCGTCGCCTTTCGGATCGCGCGGCAGTTTCGCGAAGTCGTAGTCGGTCCAGATGTCGCCGTTGATGGCGATGAAGGGTTCCTCGCTGATGCGTTCGGGCCCGAGCAGCGGCAGCGCGTGCCACATGCCGCCGCCGGTTTCCAGCGGGGTCGGGCCTTCGTAGGTGTATTCCAGATGCATGCCGAACTGGCTGCCGTCGCCGAGGATTTCGGGAAACCGTTTCGCCAGCCAGCTGGTGTTGATCACGACATCGTGGATGCCGATCGCCGCGAGCTTCCGCAGATGCCACACGATCAATGGCTTGCCGCCGGCCGGCAGCAGCGGTTTCGGCGTGGTATCGGTGAGCGGCCGCATCCGTTCGCCCAGCCCGGCGGCGAAAATCAAGGCTTTCATGGCGCTGTCTCCCCCCGGAGGCGTTGCGGGCACTGTGCCATGAGTCTGCAAGCAAGAATTGTGCCGTTGAGCGCCGGGCGCACGATGGGTCAGCCGAACGATGGACGCACGTGCCGGTCCAGCAACTCGCCCAGCGGCGCCAGCTCCGGATACTTCGGCACGACGCCGTCGAGGTAGGCGAGGAAGCGCGGCGCGTCGTCGAGGTACTTGGGCTTGCCGTCGCGGTAATCCAGCCGCGCGAAGATGCCCATCACTTTCAGGTGACGCTGTACGCCGATCCAGTCCGCATCGCGGCGGAAACGCGCCAGTGTCGGCACGGGCAGGCCGGCGGCGATGGCGCGGGCGTGGTAGCGGTCCAGCCAGGCATCGACGCGGTCCTGCGGCCAGCTCAGGAAGGCATCCTTGAACAGGCTCAGCGCGTCGTAGGCGATCGGCCCGCGCACAGCATCCTGGAAATCGAGCACGGCCGGGCCGTTGTCGGCCGGCATCAGGTTGCGCGGCATGAAATCACGATGCACCAGCACCTGCGGCTGCGCCAATGCGGCGTCGATCAACTGGCGATAGACCCGTTCGAGATTTTCAAGATCGCCACAGTCGAGGCTCACGCCGAGATGACGGCCGAGAAACCACTCGTCGAAGAGGCTCAGTTCGCGGCTGAGCATCGCTTCGTCGTAGGCCGGCAGGTCGGCCGGCGGCGCGATCGCCTGCAGGGTCAGCAACTGGCTGACCGCGTCGTCGAACAGCGCGTCGGCGTTGTCGGCGTCGATCACGTGCAGATAGGTGTCGCCGCCCAGATCTTCCAACAGCAGGAAGCCGTGTTCGACATTCTCTGACAGCATCTGCGGCACACGCACGCCGCCGGCTTCGAGCAGCGCGCGGATCCGCAGCCACGGTCGCACATCTTCCTTGTCCGGCGGCGAATCCATGACGATCACGCTGTGGGAAGCGAGCGGGCCTTCCGCAGTCCGCCCGCGCCAGTAGCTGCGGAAACCCGCGTCCGTCGAGGCGCGTTGCAAATCGAGCGCTGGCTCGCCGGTGGCGCTGCGTGCCCATGCGGTGCGAGCGGCGGCGCGGGGGGCTGATTCGGGATCAAGAGTCATACGGGACGGGCGAGGGCGGCAAAGACGACAGGGTAAACTGCCGGGCATCGTTTTCGGGAGCGGGTCATGGTCGAAGTGCAGGCGGTGTTGTTGTCGGGCGGATCGGGAACCCGGCTTTGGCCGCTCTCGCGCGAGGCCTACCCGAAGCAGTTCCTGCCGCTGGTCGGCGACGACACCATGCTGCAGGCCACGTGGCGCCGGGTCGCGGCGCTGTCGTCGCATGCCCCGATCGTGGTCGCCAACGAAGACCATCGCTTTCTGGTCGCCGAGCAGCTGCGCGTGATCGGCGCACCGACGCCGCGGATCGTGCTGGAGCCGGTCGGCCGCAACACCGCGCCGGCCATCGCCGCCGCAGCGTTGATCGCGCGCGCCGATCCACAGCACGAGGACGGCGACCCGCTGCTGCTGGTGCTGCCATCGGACCACGTGGTGCGCGACGACGCGGCGTTCCGCGCGGCCGTGATCGCCGCGACGCCGGCCGCCGAAGCCGGCGCGCTGGTGACGTTCGGGATCGTGCCGCAGGCGCCGGAAACCGGCTTCGGTTATATCCACGCGGAGACTGGCGAAGGCGTGCGCAAGGTGCTGCGCTTCGTCGAAAAGCCCGACGCCGCCACCGCGCAGCGTTATCTCGATGAAGGCGGCTATTACTGGAACAGCGGCATGTTCCTGTTCCGCGCGTCGCGCTTTCTCGAAGAACTTGCGAAGTATCGTCCGGACATCCTCGCCGCTGCGCGCGCCGCCTGCGAACACCTCGATCCCGATGGCGAGTTCCTGCGTCTCGATCGCGACGCGTTCGCCGCATCGCCGTCGGAATCGATCGACTACGCGGTGATGGAGAAGACCGACGCGGCGATGGTGCTGCCGGTCGATATCGGCTGGAACGATGTCGGGTCGTGGTCGGCGCTGTGGGATGTGAGCGAACAGGATTCAGACGGCAACGCGCACCACGGCGATGTGATCGCCATCGACAGCCGCAACAGCTATGCCTACGCGCAGCGGCTGGTGGCGCTGGTCGGCGTCGACGATCTGATCGTGGTCGAAACCGACGACGCGGTGCTGGTCGCCGCGAAGGACAAAGTGCAGGAAGTGAAGCAGGTGGTGGCGCGACTGAAGGCCGAACAGCGCAGCCAGGCCGCGCTGCATCGCGAAGTTCATCGCCCGTGGGGCAGTTATGACTCCGTCGATGCCGGCGCGGGCTTCCAGGTCAAACGCATCAAGGTCAAGCCCGGCGCCGCGCTGTCGCTGCAATCGCACAATCGCCGCGCCGAGCACTGGATCGTCGTGCGCGGTACGGCACGCGTGACCCGCAACAATGATGTGTTCGAGTTGTTCGCTAACCAGTCCACATACATTCCCATCGGTGCGAAGCACCGGCTCGAAAATCCGGGCGCTGAGATGCTGGAATTGATCGAGGTGCAGTCGGGCGATTATCTGGGCGAGGACGATATCGTTCGGTATGAGGATGTGTATGGGCGGGGGTGATGAAACGATGAAGCTTGGAAAATTGACGAAACTTGACTTGCGAGACTACTGGAAGCACGAAGCTCTTCATTTTACGCAATGGCTGGCATCGAGCGAGAACCTCGAACAGTTGGGCGATGAAGTAGGCATCGATATCAAATTGATCCAGACGGAAGCTGGCGTTGGTAAATTCTCGGCGGACATCCTCGCTGAGGAAGAGGCAACTGGGCGCAAGATCATCATCGAGAATCAACTGGAGTTGACGGATCACTCGCATCTCGGTCAGATACTTACATACGCCGCTGGTGTCGAAGCGGAATATCTGATCTGGGTCGTCCGTGACGCTAGGGACGAGCATGTGCAAGCGGCCGAGTGGATTAACGACCATACCAACGAGAAGGTCAACTTCTTTCTCGTCAGGGTCGAATTATGGAGGATTGGAAATTCTGATCCAGCGCCGAAATTCATGATACTCGTCCGTCCCAATAACTGGACCAAGTCTGTCCGCAGTGGGTCGGCATCCACGGAGGGGCGGGCGCTTAGCCAGACCCGGCTGACCCAGTTGGAATTCTGGACGCAGCTTCGGGCGTACGCTATGTCTGTGAATCCTCCGCTGAAGTTGAGGACGCCACGTGCCCAGCATTGGTACGACGTGGCGATCGGTCGCTCGGACTGTCATGTGGTATTGACGGTCATGTTCAGCGAAAACAAGGTTGGCGCTGAGATTTACATCTCCGATTCGAAAGAACTCTACAGGGAGTTCCATATCCGCAAGTTGCAGATCGAAGCAGCGCTTGGGCTTGGGGAACTTGTATGGCAGGAACTACCGGAGAGAAAGGCGAGTCGAATCCGAGTTTATCGAGATGTGGATTTTTCAGCGGATTGGAAAGAAGTGGCATGCCCGTGGCTCGTCGATACGACGCGCCGACTTAAAGCGGTGTTCTCGAAATCCTGGGAATGACGACGGTTTCTGTATGGAGAGGTGTCGTAGCCCGGATCGCAACGCGATCCGGGAAGAATGACCACATCGCCCATC
>JBAQRU010000075.1:0-3537 GCA_049296025.1 Lysobacteraceae bacterium
GTCCCGTACTGCGCGTACAGCGCATCCAGCTGCGACTCGCTCATCCCGCCGATCAGATGCGTCGAGCCTTCGCCCGTCAGCTCGCCGATCAGGTTGCCGAACACATCGAAGCGCAGGTTGCCCTCGCGCACCTCGCTGCTGCCCTGCGCCGCCTCGGTCTTCACCAGACGGCCGGCTTCATCGTACGTGTAGCGGGTGGTCGTGCCTTCGTGGTTGAGCTCGGTGATCAGTTGGCCCAGCGCGTTGTAACCGCGCTGGGTCAGGCGGAAGGCTTCCGCCGGCGCGCCGGTGGTGGCGCTGGTGCGCAACGTCGCCAGCGTCTCGCTACCGGACAGGCCGGTCAGCTTCTTCGCATACGCCTTCACCGCACGCAGGTTCGACGCCTCGTCGTACACGACCTCGGTCAGGTAGCCTTCGGTGTTCGCATCGCCGATGCTCTCCAACACCCCGGTCTGGTTGCCGCGACCGTCGTAAAAGGTGCGGGTGATCTGATCCTTGCTGTTGGGACTGGGCCGCAGCGCCGCCAGCGTCGTCGCCGCCGGGCTGCCGCTGGCGTTCGCGTAGCGGATCGTCTTCACCACCCGGCCGCCGAAGTCGTACACCGTCTCGGTCACATGGTTCAACGCGTCGATCGTCGCGATCTGCCGATCCGCCGCGTCGTACAGATACCGCGTCGTGCGCGCCGTCGCCGCCGTGTTCGCGCCATCGGTCACGCTCACCTGGAGCAGACGGCCCGCCGCATCGTAGGTGTAGGTCGTCTTCCGCGTCTGGCTCGCATCCACCCCCACCACCGTCTCGGTCGATAGACGACCGGCGCTGTCGTAGCTGCGGCTGGCCGTGCGGTCGTTCGCTGCGCTGGTCTGCACCCACGCCTGGCCGGCGGTCAGCGTCGGCGCGGTCGCCGCGAACACCAGCTCGGTCCTGGTGACCGCACCGCTGGACAGCCACGTCGAGGTGTCCACCCGCGTCGCGTACGCCACGCTCTGCACGACCCGGCCGATCCCGTCGTACACCGTCTGCACCACCGCACCGGTGCCGTCCACGGTCGCCACCTGGCGCCCCGCGTTGTCGTAGAACACATAGCTGCGCGCTCCGGCCGCGTCCTCGCTGGCGCGCAGGCGTCCGGTGTTGTCGTAGTAGAACTGCGTCGTGCGCGTCACCGACGCGCCCGAGACCGTCCCCACTTCGCTGCTCGACAGCAGCAGTCCCGCACGGTTGCGCGCTTCGGTGCGCACCACGCCGGTGTCCGTGGTCAGCTTGATCTGGTTCGCGCTGTCGACATAGGCATACGTCGACAGCACCGTCGTCGCATCGTTCGCCGCCACCCACGCCGCATAGCCCGTCGGGTCGATCCGCGGATCGGGCATCGCCGTCGTCGCGATGTCCCGGCTCAACACGCTCAACAGACGGCCCATGCCGTCGTACAGGTAGTCCGTCACCTCGCTGCTGTTGGGCGCGGCCCCGGCCAGGCTCCGGCCGGCGCCGTGCACGGTGATCTTCTGCCGCAGCAGGCCCTGGGCGTCGTAGCTGAAGTTCGTCAACCCGGTCGCGGCATCCAGTACCCCGGTGCCGTTCACGTCCGCGCTCACCGTCGCGTACTGCGCGCTCTGCGACAGCCGGCCCTTGGCGTCGTAGCTGTAGGTGATCAGTGCGCTGCTGGACTTGCGCATCGCGGTCGCGTTCGTTGCCCAGCTGTTGAGGCTGGTCTCGTCGTACGTGCCGCTGTAGCTCGCGCCCAGATAGCGCCGCTCGCTCGCGATCTGGCCGATCCCGTTGCCGCCCGTGGCATAGGTGAACTCGGTCACTTCGCCTTCCGCGTTCACCAGGAAGCGCAGCCGCGCGCGGCTGTCGTAAATGTAGTTGCTGGTCAGCGCCCCCGACGGCAGATTGGTGTTGCCCGCGTGGGTCGGGTCCAGACCGTCGGCATCGGCGACCGTGTAGCGCTTCTCGGTCAGCAACTGCTGGGTCGTCGCGTCGTACGTCCACTCGATCGTGTTGCCCTGCAGGTCCCGCTGCAGGATCCGGTTGCCGTTCGCGTCGTACTTGAACACCGTGTCCAGCGCGGCCGCTCCGCCCGCGCTGGGCGCCTGCGTCATCCGGGTCAGGTTGCCTGCGGTGTCGTAGGTGTAGCTGGTCTTCTGCCGCAGCCCGTTCACCGCAGGCGACAGCACCCCCGTCAACTGCCCGCTGGCGTCGTACTCGTAGGTCCAGGTCCGGCCCGCACCGTCCACCACGTCGGTCGAACCGGCGTTGTAGGTGAAGCTCGTGGTCTGCGTCGAACCATCGACCGCACTGCCCTGGGTCACCGTCTTCACCCGGTACCCGCCGCTGCCGTCGGCCTCGTAGGTGTACGCCACGGTCACCCCGTCGCTCGTGCTCACGCTGGCGATCCGCAGATCGCTCGCGGTCCCGCTGACGTACGTGTAGCTGGTCCGGAAGCGCTTGCCGTCGTTGTTGGCCGCAGCCGTGCCGTCCCAGGTGTTGTCGCTGGTGACCTCCGGGGTCAGGTCGGTCTGCACCCACGACAGACGGCCCACCCCGTCGTAGCCATAGCTCAACTGCGACTTCGTCACTCCGCCCTCGCGGGTCGTGATCGAGATCAGCTGGGTCGTCGCCCCGTTGTACGCGAACACGATCGCGTCCGCAGACGCGCCGCTGCCATCGATCGAACGCACCTCCGAGATCCGGTTGCTCGCGTCGTACACGATGTCGTACTGCGCCGGCGTCGTCCCGTCGCTCTTCAGATCACGGATCCGTAGCAAACGCCCCTTCAGCGTCGCGCTCGCGTGATCGGCATACAGCTCCTCGCGACGCGTCGATCCCTCCACATACGTCCACTGCAGCGCCGTACCGTTCCAAGTGATGCTGTCGTGCGCACCGTCGCCACCGGTCGTCACGTACGTGTTGGCCGTCCCCGAATACGTGAACACCAGCGTCTGGCCATCGCCCGTGGTCAGGCTCACCGTGCTGCCGGCCGCGTTCAGCGTCCCGCCCAGCGTCACGTTGCGCTCGAAACCCGTCACCCAGCCGTCCTGGCCCTGGCCGCCCACCGTCCCGCGACTGTTGTAGGTCCGCAGCAAGCCCGCGCTCAAGCCCCGCACCAGCAGACTCTCGTCCAGCTCCTGCAGCACCAGGTTGCCCGTCGACAGGTTCACCGACTGGCCGCCACGCAGCTGTCCCAAACCGCCGGACCCCCACGACGCCCCGCCCAACTGCGTCATCGACGTGTTGAACAACCCAAGCCCGGTACCGGTGAACACTGCAACCATGATCTGACCCCTTTCCTGTCGCGATGGCATCGGGCGCAATCGCCCGCCAAGCATCCTTATCCGCAGATCGGGGGAAAGGTGTAGGGGGGGGGGAGGCGATTCCGATAAGGCTCGTGTCGATGCGCCCCACAACAGTCCGGAAACGGCAGGCAGCCGCTGCCGCACTCCGACCCTGATCCAGCAAGGCAGCGGAGCTGCGGGCGGCATCAGAGAAAGAAATGCCTTGTGCCGGAAGCGCAACCGAAAACGTAAATGGCCGGTAGTACCC
>JBAQRU010000076.1:0-8307 GCA_049296025.1 Lysobacteraceae bacterium
GTCCACACCAACGACAGGACCAGTACGGATGGACACCAACAGACGCCACGCTAGACAACTGCGCAGAAGGATGACCGAAGCCGAACAACATTTGTGGCGTTGTCTGCGCGGAAGACAGAACGAGGGTTTCCGCTTCCGGCGGCAGGTACCCATCCATGGTTATGTTGTCGACTTTTTATGTCCGCAGGCGAAGCTGGTGATCGAGGTCGATGGTGGTCGCCACGCGTTGCGGTCGGGCTATGATGCGCAGCGAACGGCAGTGCTGGAGCGACACGGTTATCGTGTGCTGCGATATTGGAATCACGATGTGTTGCAGCGTGCCGAGGATGTCGTTGCCGATCTCCATCGGCATCTGACCCGTGAGTTCACCCCTCCCCAACCCGCCCCTTCGCCTGCGGCGAAAGGGAGGGAGTCAAGCGAGAATTCGTGAAGATAAACACATGAAGATACTGGTCACCGGCGGCGGCGGATTCCTGGGCCACGCGCTCTGCAAAGGCCTGGTCGAACAGGGCCACGAGGTCGCGAGTTACAACCGTGGGCATTACCGCACGCTGGAGCCGTTGGGCGTGCGCCAGATCCAGGGCGATCTGGCCAATCGCGAGGCGATGCTCGCGGCCTGCGCCGGGATGGACGCGGTGTTCCATAACGCGGCCAAGGCCGGGGCCTGGGGCAGCTACGAGAGCTATCACCTCGCGAATGTGATCGGTACCGAAAACGTGCTGGCCGGCTGTCGCGCGCACGGCATCGGCCGATTGATCTACACCTCCACGCCCAGCGTGACCCATCGTGCGACCCATCCGGTGGAAGGCGGTACCGCCGACACCGTGCCCTACGGCGAAGGCTTCAAGGCGCCGTATGCGACCACCAAGACCATCGCCGAGAAAGCGGTGCTGGCGGCCAACGATGCGAATCTCGCCACCGTCGCGCTGCGTCCGCGACTGATCTGGGGGCCGGGCGATCAGCAACTGGTGCCGCGATTGGTATCGCGGGCGAAGGCGGGCCGTCTGCGCTTCATCGGCGGCGGCTACAACAAGATCGATACCACTTACATCGACAACGCCGCGCAGGCGCATTTCGATGCGTTCGCGGCGCTGGCGCCGGGTGCGGCCTGCGCCGGCAAGGCGTACTTCATCAGCAATGGCGAACCCAGGACCTCGCGGGAGATGATCAACGCCCTGCTGCATGCAGTTGGTGCGCCTGAAGTCGACAAGACCCTGCCGTTCGGCGTGGCCTATGCGATCGGCGCGATCTGCGAACTGCTGTGGCCGTTGCTGCGCCTGAAGGACGAGCCGCCGCTGACGCGGTTTCTTGCTGAACAGCTGAGCACCACGCACTGGTACGACATGGCGCCGGCGACGCGCGACTTCGGCTACGTGCCGCGCGTGACCATCGACGAAGGGCTGAAGCGGCTGGCGGCAGCCTACGCGGCCAACGGCTGAATCCCGGGGCGGAGAAGGGGCGGCGGCCATGCCTGACCGCTAGAATGCCGGCATGACTTCCCCCTTCGACTGGAAACCCTTGGCCGGCCGCGCGCTGGAAGCTGCGCTCAACCGCGCGGTGGCGCTGGACCCGGATACCCTCGACGCACTGCAGCCATTGGATGGCCGCAGCGTCGTGCTGGCCCTCGACGCCGCCGAATCATCACCACTGGCCATGCGCCTGCTGGTGGAAGGCGACCGGCTGCGGGTCGGTCCGGTCGATGCGGAACAGACGCCCGATCTTGCCGTGCGCAGCACGCTGGGCGGCATGCTGTCGTTCGGCATGCAGTCGCTGCTTCCGAAGCTGCTGGGCAAACGCGACGACGATGAGGCCGCCGTGCCGGTCGGGCGGATGCGGATCGAAGGCGATGCCGAACTCGCGCGTCGCCTGCAGCGTCTGGCCGAACGTTTCGATCCGGACTGGCAGCAGCCGTTCACGGCGGTATTCGGTGATGTGATCGGCGTGCAGATCGCGAACGGCATCGCCGCCGCACTGCGTCAGGCGCGCACGGGTGGACAGAAATTCGCCGAGAGTGCGGCCGAATATCTCACCGAGGAATCGCGCGATGTGGTGCCGCGCGCGGAACTCGATGCCTTCCACGACGATGTCGATACCCTGCGCGACGACACCGAACGATTGGCCGCGCGGATCGCACGGTTGCAGAAGCGGGTCGCGGCATGAGCGCGGTGCTGCGTGCGAGCAAGATCGGCCGCGTCCTGATCCGTTATCGCCTCGACGATCTGCTCGACGGCACGCCGGCCGAGCGCTGGCTGAAACTCGCGCGCCCGTTCGTGCCGCGCGCTTCAATCGAGGTCGCTGCGCTGTCACGCGGCGCGCGCCTGCGTCTCGCGCTGCAGGAGCTGGGGCCGATCTTCGTCAAGTTCGGCCAGATCCTGTCGACCCGCCGCGATCTGATGCCGCCGGACATCGCGGCCGAACTGTCGCTGCTGCAGGATCGCGTGGCGCCGTTCGACGGTCACACCGCGCGCGCGATCGTCGAAGCATCGCTCGGCCAGGACATCCGCGAAGTCTTCGAGCACTTCGATACCACGCCGCTGGCGTCGGCGTCGATCGCGCAGGTCCACGCCGCGCGCCTGCCCGGCGGGCGCGAAGTGGTGGTGAAAGTGCTGCGCCCGGATATCGAAAAACAGATCGACGGCGATATCGCGCTGCTCAACAGCATCGCCTCGCTGGTCGATCGCGCGCATCCGAACGCCGACAAGATCCGCCCGCGCGAAATCGTGCGCGAGATCGAAACCACACTCGCCGCCGAGCTCGATCTGCAGCGCGAGGGCGCGAATGCATCGGTGATCCGCCGGTTCTGGAAGGATTCGCCGGATCTGTACGTGCCCGAGGTGATCTGGAGCCACACCGCCGAGCGCGTGCTCACGCTCGAACGCGTGTACGGCATTCCCAGCGACGACATCGCCGCGCTGGACGCGGCCGGCATTGATCGCAGGGCGCTCGCCGCGAAAGGCGTGCGCGTGTTCTACACCCAGGTGTTCCGCGACAATTTCTTCCATGCCGATGCGCACGCCGGCAACATCTGGGTCGACAGCGATCCTGCGCGCAAGGACAACCCGCGCTTCATCGCGATTGATTTCGGCATCGTCGGCCAGCTGTCCAGCGAGGATCAGTACTACCTCGCCGAAAATTTCATGGCGATCTTCAATCGCGATTACCGACGTGTCGCCGAACTGCACGTGCAGGCTGGTTGGATGCCCGCGACGATCCGCATCGACGAACTGGAAGCGGCGGCGCGCGCGGTGTGCGAACCCTACTTCACGCGGCCACTGTCGGAGATTTCGCTGGCCGAAGTGTTGATCAAGCTGTTCCGCACCGCGCAGAAATACGAACTGACGCTGCAGCCGCAATTGATCCTGCTGCAGAAGACGCTGCTCAACATCGAAGGTGTCGGTCGTCTGCTTGATCCGCAGCTCGATATCTGGGCGGTGGCCAAGCCGGTGTTGGAGAAGATCCTGGTCGAACGCTACAGCCCGCAGCGGCTCGCGGGCGAATTCCGCAAGCGCCTGCCGGAGCTGATCACGCGCGCGCCGGACATGCCGCATCTGTTGCATTCGTGGCTGAGCCAGCAGGTCCAGGGCAAGCACGAACTGGCGATGCGTTCGCACGATCTGGCCGAGCTGTCGAACACCATCAATGCGATGCAGCGACGGATCGTCTCGGCGATTCTCGGCACCGGACTGCTGGTGGTCGCGGCAGTGCTGTACGCACTGGAGGCGGGCGGCCCGCGCGTGTTCGGTGTGCCGGCTGCGGCATGGATCGCCGGTCTCGGCGGTTTGTGGGCGCTGGTCGCGGCTTGGCCGCGACGTTGATTTGCAGGAAGCAGGGCGGCCCTGGCCTGCCGGATAGTCAAGCCTTTTCACGTTTGTGGATGGCAGTCGCTTTCCTCCTCCCCTTGCGCGAAGCGCAGGGGGAGGTTGGGAGGGGGTGCTCTTGGCGTAAAAAGCACCCCTCCCCAAACCTCCCCTCAACCTGCGGTTGAAGGGAGGGAGAAAATCGCCCGCCGTGAGTCATGCCAATCAGGCTTGACGGGCTGGCATTAGGCCCTGGCCCGCCGTTCTAAGAGCCTGTTCAAAATCTTTGCGCGTTGAAAATTTCGCTCGTCATTCCCGCGAAAGCGGGAATCCAGTGTCGTTGTATTGCAACGGGTTAAAGACGCTGGATGACCAGCCTTCGGCTATTGAAAAGCATTCCCGCTTTCGCGGGAATGACGAGCAAAAGCGATGTTTTTTGGTGAGATTTTGAACAGGCTCTAAACGCATCAGCAAAACTTGCAGTGGCCGAAACCGCTTCGATCATCGCGCGTTGCGATCGTGAATACCGCAACGGCGGGCCAGGGACCCGCCCTACGATGATTTACCGATAGTCGGCGTTATTTCTTCGCCTTCGCGAAATCGCCAGCAGCGAACACGCTCAGCGTCTCCGGCTTGATGTGTTTGCGGATCGCCGCGTTCACATCGTTCACCGTCAGCGCCTTGAGCTTGGCGTCGAAATCGGCGGCCCAGGCCATGCTGCGGCCCATGTAGAGATTGCGTCCGAGCAGACCGGCGACACTGGCGTCGCTGGCGCGTCCTTGCTGGCGCTGGGTCAGCAGATCGTTCACCGATGCCTTCAGTTCGGCTTCGGTGATGCCGTCGCGGACGAAGCGCGCGACTTCTTCGCGCAGCGCGGCGTCGAGCCGGGTCACGTTCTCCGGCGCCGCGATCGCCTGGATCGTCAGCGCGCCGGCATCGTCGCGTCCTTCGCGACTGCTGTCGGCGACGATGCTGCTGCCGACGTTGTAACTCAGACCTTCCTTCTGGCGCAGACGGTCGCCGAGGCGCGAGCTCAGCGAGCCGCCGCCCAGCGCGTTGCTGGCGACCAGCAGCGCAGGATAGTCGGCGTCCTTGTCGTTGAGCGACAGGTTGCTGCGCGCCATCACCACCGCATTCGCCTTGTCCGGCGTTTCCAGCCGGACCGCGCGCGCGGCGACGTCGGTGTAGTGCGTGCCGACCGGCACGTTCGGCGTCGCGCTGCGCCAGTCGCCGAACAGCGTGCGCAGTTGCGACTTGACAGCGACCGGATCGAAGTCGCCGACGATCGCGATCTCGCCTTCGGTGGTGCCGTAGAAATCGCGATGGAACGCGATCGCATCCTCGCGCTTCAGCGCGCGCATGCGCTGCAGCGTTTCGTCGATCGATTGATACGCGAACGGATGTCCTTCCGGCCACGGGTCGAAGTATTCGCCCATCGCCATACCGGCGATGGTGCCCGGCTCCTTGCGCGCGCTTTCCAGTCCAGTGATCGCCTGCAGTCGGAACTGTTCGAATTCGGCCTCGGGAAAGCTCGGATGACGCAACACGTCGGCGGCGAGCGCCAGCGCATCGGCCAGCTGTTCGCGCTTCGAGTTGAGATTGATGTCCGCGCTCTGCACGCCGCCCGACACGTCGGCGGAAGTCTTCAGCGCCTCGAAGCGCTGCGCGATCTGTTCCCGCGTCATCGTCCGACTGCCGCGCATCAACATCGCACCAGCAGCGCTGCCGGCGGGGTCGGGACTGCGCTTGAGCGCTTCGATATCGCCGAAGCGGAATGTGGCGTTGACGATCACCGTGTCGCCACGGGTGTCCTTGGGCAGCAGCGAAACTTTGAGTTTGTCGCCGATGGTGAAGGTTTCGGTGCGCGCATCGATATTCGCCGGGGTTGGGTCGAAGGTTTCGCCGGCCGCCAGCGCGGCCTTGCCGGTGTAGCCCTTCAATGCATCGCTGGCGCTCGGTGCGGCGGCGATCTCGACGCGCTGCGCCTGTTCGGTCGGAATGAAGCGGGCCAGCGTGCGGTTGCTTGCTTTGAAATAGGTGCGGGCGACGCGGTTGACGTCGTCGACCGTGACCGCGGCGATGCGGTCGCGCTTCAGGAAATACAGGCGCCAGTCGCCGGCAGCGACCGATTCGGTCAGCGCCATCGCGATTGTGTTGACGTTCGCGAAACCGTTCTCGTAGGCGTTGGCGATGCGCTGCTTGGCCTGCGCCACTTCCTCGGCGCTGAGCGGCGTGGCGACGATGACGCTTTCCGCTTGGCGAATGAGTTCCGCTTCGGCCTTGGCGATATCGGCGTCTTTGGGCGCGACCAGGATCAGATTGGTCATCCCGCCTTCGCGCATGTCGCTGTTGCCACCGCCGGCAAAGGCAGCCAACTTGGTTTCGACCAGCGCCTTGTGCAGGCGGCCGCTGGGCGCGTCGCCGAGCGCGTTCATCAGCACCGCGAGCGCGGCGCTGTCGGGATGGGTCGTGCCCGGGGTGTGATACGCCAATGCGACGAAGCCGGTGTCGCCGGTTCGGCGGACGTTGACCTCCCGTTCGCCGTCTTGGGTTGGCTCCACCGTATACAACTTCGGCAGCAAGGTCTTCGGTCGCGCGATCGCGCCGAAATGGCGCTGCACAGTGGCGAGGGTGGTGGTGGGATCGATGCGGCCGGCGACGATCAGGGTCGCGTTGTCGGGGCGATACCAGTCGCGATAGAACGCCTGCAGCCGCTCGATCGGTACGTTCTCCACGTCGGAGCGCGCGCCGATGGTGCTGTTGCCGTAGTTGTGCCAGAGATACGCGGTGGAGCGCAGGCGCTGGAACATCACGGCGCCGGGGTTGTTCTCGTTGCGCTCCATCTCGTTGCGGACCACGGTCATTTCGCTGTCGAGATCCTTCTTCGCCACGAACGAGTTGAGCATGCGGTCGGCTTCCAGACCCAGCAGCCAGTCCAGGGTCTCGTCGTTGGCCGGAAACGACCCGTAGTAGTTGGTGCGGTCCAGCGAGGTGGTGGCGTTCTTGTCGATGCCGCGCTTCTTCATCTCGCCGGGAATATCGCCGTGCTTCGGCGTGCCCTTGAACAGCATATGCTCCAGCAGGTGGGCCATGCCGGTTTCGCCGTAGTTCTCGTGCACCGAGCCCACGCCGTAGGCGATGTTGACGGTGACCGTGGGTTTGCTCGCGTCCGGGAACAGCAGCACGCGCAGACCGTTGCCGAGGGTGTATTCGCAGATGCCTTCCACGCAGGGCCCGGCGGTCATGCCTTTCGGTGGCGTCACCGCGTCGGCGGCGAGGACGACAGGCGCCATGGCGATCTTGGCGGACAGCGCGAGCGCGCAGGCGAGTGCGAGACGGCGTGTAGTGGTGGGCAAAGGCATCGGAAATTCCTTGGGATGCGGATCGGAGACAATAGGCGTCGATTCTCGCAGACGCCGCGCGGCATACGATGACCCAGAAGTCCTGTCCGGAGTTCCCCGATGCCATCTCTGCGCCCGCAGAGATACCGGTGCTGTACTGCGACGCCTCGCTGGCGGTCGTCGACAAGCCGGCCGGGCTGATGGTGCACGACAGCGCGCTGGCGCGCGGCGAAACCGATTTCATGGCCGACCGTCTGCGCGAACAGTTCGGCCGGCAGATCTTCCTGGTGCATCGTCTCGACCGCGCGACCAGCGGCTGTCTGCTGCTGGCCTTCGATCGCGAGAGCGCGTCGATTCTTGGAAAAACGCTGATGTCGGGCGATTTCGAGAAGGACTATCTGGCGATGTGTCGCGGTTGGCCGGAGGAGGATTTCGTCGTCGATTATCCGCTCGATGGCGGCCCCGGCAAACCGCAGAAGAAGCCGGCGGTCACGCATTTCAAAAGGCTGGCGACCTGCGAATTGGCGATGCCTTCCGCCGGTTTCGACACGTCACGCTATGCGCTGCTGCGCGCGCAGCCGCAGACCGGGCGCTTCCGGCAGATCCGGCGTCATCTGAAGCATCTGTCGCATCATCTGATCGGCGATACCAGTCATGGCGACGGGCGCCACAATCGCGCGTTCCGGATGATGGGCATCCATCGCATGCTGTTGCATGCGGAGCGGCTGCGTTTTTCGCATCCGCACAGCGGAGAGCGGGTCGAGGCGGTGGCGTCGGTGGATGCGGAGTTTGCGAAGGCGTTGGGGTTGTTTGGGGAGGATTTACTTTATTGACTGGGTTTTTTCTTGAGCTCGGGGTGTTCCTGCACGATGTTGTTGTCGTCTCTGCTGGGTGTTTTTGGCGTTGTCGATGTCGGCACTTCATGGTGTGCGGGTAAAGCCTGGCATCTTTTTCGCGCTGGTGCGCGAGTTACTTTCTTTGGCGCAAAGAAAGTAACCAAAGAAAACACTTCACGTCCAATTCAAATCTACTATCTGAGGCGAAGCCGGGATTTTTCGATGAGACATCCATGTCTCATCGAAAAACGATGCACATCCTGTGCATCGCCCTTTGGGTCTCCTACCAAGGGATAGCGCTCCATGTCTGAAGTTCCTTCAGGACGTTGGCCT
>JBAQRU010000077.1:0-10265 GCA_049296025.1 Lysobacteraceae bacterium
TCGCCGGTCGCAGGCCGACCATCGCGGTTCGATCCGCTGCCGAACCTGTCAGGAAACCCGATGACTCCGATGCGCACCTCCCTGTGGCTGGCCCTGTGCCTGCTGATGCCCGCCGCCGCCGAAGCCGCCCGCGGGCTGCAGGCCCGCGATCTGGCCACGCTCGACCGCTATTCCGCGCCGGCCCTCTCTCCCAATGGCCGCGTCGTCGTATTCGCCAAGCGCAGCGTCGACTTCGCCGCGAACAAGTCCAGCACCGCGCTGTGGATCGAAGATCTGGCCGCCCGCGACGCGGCGCCGCCGAAGCGGCTGACCCCGGAAGGCTGGAACGTCAACTCGCCGGCATTCTCCACAGACGGCAAAACCGTCTATTTCCTCAGCGCGAAATCGGGCAGCCAGCAGCTGTACGCGATTCCCGCCGCTGGGGGCACGCCCAAGCCACTCACCGATCTGCCGGTGGACGTCGGCGGCTTCAAACTGTCGCCCGACGGCAAGCGCATCGCGCTGGCGCTGGAAACCTTCGACGACTGCAAATCGGATCTCGCCTGCACCAAAAAACGCCTCGATGACAACGGCACGCGCAAAACCACCGGGGTGGTGTTCGAGCGCATGTTCATCCGCCACTGGGACACCTGGAACGATGGCCGCCTCAATCGCGTCTTTGCCGCGACCTTGCCGCAGGGCAAGGAAAAGCCGCTGAAGGCCGCGACCCTGATCGGCGCCGACGTGATTGGCGATGTGCCATCGAAACCTTTCGGCGACACCAGCGAATTCGCATGGTCGCCCGATGGCGCATCGTTCGTGCTCTCCGCGCGCAAGGCCGACCGCAGCGAACCCTGGAATACCAACTTCGATCTGTATCTGGTATCCGCCGACGGCAGCGGCACTGCGCGCAATCTCACCGAAGCCAACAAAGCCTGGGACACCGGGCCGGTCTTCTCCGCCGATGGCAAGACGCTGTATTACCGCGCGATGACCCGTCCCGGTTTCGAAGCCGACCGCTTCGCGCTGATGGCGATGGATCTCGCCACCGGCAAGGCGCGCGATCTCGCGCCGAAGTGGGATGCCTCCGCCGACGGCATCACCCTGTCCGCCGACGGCAAGTCGATCTACACCACCGCGCAGGAACTCGGCCGCCATCCGCTGTTCGCGGTGTCGGTGGACAACGGCGAAGTGACCTCGATCTTGAAGGACGGTTCGGTGTCGTCGTTCGAGCTGGCCGGCGACACGCTGGTGGTCTCCGCCAATTCGATGAACAGCGGCGATGTGATCTACGCCACCAACGCCGACGGCAAGGCGCCCCTGCGTGCGATCACGCCCACCGCCGGCGAAATGCTGCCCGATGTGCGTTTCGGCGCATACGAACAGTTCCGCTTCCCGGGCTGGAACAACGAAACCGTGCACGGCTATGTGCTGAAGCCGTGGAATTACGAGGAAGGCAAGAAGTACCCGGTCGCATTCCTGATCCATGGTGGCCCGCAGGGCAGCTTCGGCGATGGCTGGAGTTATCGCTGGAACCCGCAGACCTACGCCGGGCAGGGCTACGCGGTGGTGATGATCGATTTCCACGGCTCCACCGGCTACGGCCAGAAATTCACCGATGCGATCAGCCAGCACTGGGGCGATCGCCCGCTGGAAGATCTGCAGAAAGGCTGGGCCGCCGCTCAGGAAAAATATGCGTTCCTCGACGGCAATCGCGCCTGCGCGCTCGGCGCCAGCTACGGCGGCTTCATGGTCAACTGGATCGCCGGCAACTGGTTCGACAAGCAGGGCAATTCGCCGTGGAAATGTCTGGTCAGCCATGATGGCGTGTTCGACCAGCGGATGATGGGCTATGCCACCGAAGAGCTCTGGTTCACCGAATGGGAGCAGGGTGGCACGCCTTATGCGGTGTCGAAGAACTACGAGCAGTTCAACCCGGTCAACCATGTATCGACGTGGAAGACGCCGATGCTGGTGATCCACGGCCAGCAGGATTTCCGCATCCCGGTGGAGCAGGGCATCGGCGTGTTCACCGCGCTGCAGCGCCGCGGCATCGATTCGCAGTTCCTGTATTTCCCCGACGAGAACCACTGGGTGCTGAAGCCGCAGAACAGCGTGCAGTGGCACGACACCGTCAACGGCTGGTTGAAGAAGCATCTCGGCGAATAGGTCGCTAGTTCGCCGTGTGCCATCGCATGACAAAAACGGGCCGTCCTTCGGCCCGTTTTTTTCAGATGCGGATGTTGCAGGTGATGTTTACGGAGCGCTTGCCGTTTTTTCGGGTGCGGCTCCGCCCGACGGCTTGCCGCCAATGTGCCGCGCGAAGAAATCCAGCATTTCGGTGTACAGCTTGAGCTTGTTCTCGTCCTTGTAGAAACCATGCATCTCGCCGCTGGTGATCATCATGCCTTCCGGCGGGTTGCCCGCCGCGATCAGCGCTTTGCTCATCGCCTCGGTATTCTCCGGCGGGCAGCGCGGATCGCGCGCGCCAGCGGCGAGATACACCGGAATCTTGATGTCTGCGGCATGGTTCACCGGCGACATCGCATCGCGTTCGGCCCTGGTCTTGCCCAGCGCGCGCTGCAGATACATCCGTCCGCTTTCCGACCGGCTGGTGTCGCTCCGGGTCATCTGCACTTCGGCGTCATACGCACCCACGTAGCCGAACGCGCATTTGAACAGCGCCTGTTCGCGGGCCGGCGCCATCATCGACGCGTAGCCGCCGAAACTGCCGCCGTAGATGCACACGCGGTCCTTGTCCGCATAGCCCTGGGCGATCGTCCATTTCGTTGCATCGACGATATCGTCCATGATCCCGGTCGCCCACGTGCCGTAGCCCATGTCCTGGAAACCTTTGCCGAAACCGCCCGAGCCGCGGTAGTTGATCTGCAGCACCGCATAGCCGCGACTGGCGAACAGCTGGCTTTCCCAGTTGAATCCCCAGTTGTCGCGCGGACCCATCGGGCCGCCGTGCACGTTGACGATCATCGGCAGACGCTTGCCGTCGCTGCCGTTGGGAATCGTGAGATAACCGTGGATCTTCAGGCCGTCCCGGGTGGTCAATGCGATCGGTTTCACGCTGGCCATGCGCTTGCTGTCGATCCATTTGCGCTGCTGCATCAGGAACCGCGCCTGGTTGGTGGTGCGATCGAACAGATACAGCTCGCCCGGGTTGGTGTCGCTGTAGACCTGGACGATGATCTGCTTGCCGTCGCGCGTGGCGCTGGCGAAGTTGACGAACTGGCCGGGGAACGACGCCGCCAGCGATGCGTAAAGTTTTGCGTCGGCGTGGTCATTGTCGATCATCGTCACCTGCGGCGCGCCCGCCTCGGTGGTGATGCCCAGCACCAACTCGCTGCCATCCACCGAGGCGATGTAACCCGACGGGTCCGAGACCGGATCGCGGAACAGCGGCTTGAACGCGCCAGTCGCCGGATCGATCTCGCCGAAAGTGGTGGTGGCCTTGCCATCGCTTTCGGTCGCGTAGATGCGGCCGTCGCGCGCGCTGCCGAACACCTCCAGCGATTTGCCCGTGGATTTGGAACGGTTGGCCAGCGTCCACTCGCCGCTTTCCTCGCGGCGGTAGAGCTCGGTCACCTCGTCGAACTCGCCGGCCTCATTCTTGTAATCCGAGCACACTGCGTAGCGCGGCGTCTTTTTCGCGTCCAACGCCATGCCGCAGTTTTCGCGCGGCGCGCGCGCGAGGCTTTTCCAGCGTCCGTTGAGCGTATCGACCTCGGTCACTTCGGTATTGATGCCTTCCGAAGAGCGTGGATAGATCGCCGACATCAGCACCTTGCCATCGTCGTTCTGTGGATTGTCGAGCATGCTGAAGCTGGCATTCCGCAGATCGCGCGCGCCTTTCTTGCCCATTTCCAGGAACCGCGGCATCGATCCATCGGCATTCACCGAATACCATTCACCGGTGGAGAAGGGCCGCGCGAAACGCCCGAATTTGCGCACCGAATCGAACATCAAACGTTGTGGGCTGACCCAATAAAACGCGCCCACGCTTTTATCGTTCGGCAACTGGTTGATCTTCACGATTCCCAGGTCGCGGGTGCGCAGCACCGTCAGCATGTCCACATCGCCGCGATCCACGGTCAGCGCCAGATATTCGCCGGTCGGCGAAATCTTCACGCTGCTGTAGGTGGGATTGCGGACGAAATCGATGATCGGAATTTCGGCTGGTTCTGTGGCATGGGCGGTCCCGGCGGCGAGGACGAGTGCGAGTACGGCGACGGTGCGATGCATGGTGTCTGGATTCCCCGGTGTGAACGGATCGATGTTGGCGGGCAGCGTTTTCCAACTTTCGGCGATGCTGCCCGGGATGGTTTGTCTTCGCCTCAACAGCAGCGCGACGCCCCGCGTCCGTAGCGCGCATCCAGACGGTTGGCGAAGAACGCCTCACGGCTCATCGGCGGCGCGTCCGGATGCGATCGGCGCATGTGCGCGACATACCTGTCGTAGTCGGGTACGCCCACGATCAGCCGCGCGGTCTGCGCGAGGAAGCGCCACAGTGCGCGCAGGTGATCAACGCACCGCGTCGAACGCGACATGCGGCGTCTCCCGTGCGGTCGGCTGCGCATGACGGCGCGCAACCAGCGCGGCGCGGATGCCGAACACCACCATCAGCGTCACCACGCTCATGAACAGCACGCACAGCGCGGCATCGAGCTGGTTGTTGAACACGATGCGCTCCATGTCCTTGAGCGATTTCGCCGGCGCCAGCAGCTCGCCGGAGGCCAGCGCGGTGCCGAACTTGTCGGCGTTGGCGAGGAAGCCGATCTTCGGATCGGCATGAAAGAGTTTCTGCCAGCCCGCGGTCATCGTGCACACCAGCAGCCATACGGTCGGCAACAGCGGAATCCACAGATAGCGCTCGCGCTTCATCTTCGCGATGGCCACGCATACGAAGATCAGCGCGATGCTGGCCAGCATCTGATTGGCGATCCCGAACAGCGGCCACAGCGTATTGATGCCGCCCAGCGGATCGACCACGCCCTGGTAGAGGAACCAACCCCAGCCCGCGACCGCCAGACCGGTGCAGACCACGTTCGCGGTCCAGCTTTCGGTGTGGCGAAACGGCGCGTACACCACGCCGATCACTTCCTGGATCATGAACCGCGCGACGCGCGTGCCGGCGTCGATGGTGGTGAGAATGAACAAGGCCTCGAACAGAATGGCGTAGTGGTACCAGAACGCCATCATGCCGCTGCCGCCGATCATGCCGTGCAGAATCTGCGCCATGCCCACCGCCAGCGTCGGCGCGCCGCCGGTCCGCGACAACACGCTGGATTCGCCGATCTCGGCGGCCGTGGCGGTCAACATCTCCGGCGTGATCGTGAACCCCCAGCCGGAGATCGCAGCCGCTGCGGCTTCGGGTGTGGTGCCGATCAACGCGGCGGGCGAATTCAGCGCGAAATACAGGCCCGGATCCAGCACGCAGGCGGCGATCAGGGCCATGATCGCGACGAACGCTTCCATCAGCATGCCGCCGTAGCCGATCAGTCGCGCATCGCGCTCGTTTTCCAGCATCTTCGGCGTCGTGCCGCTGCTGATCAGTGCGTGGAAACCGGAGATCGCGCCGCAGGCGATGGTGATGAACAGGAACGGGAACAACGTGCCTGCGAACACCGGGCCGGTGCCGTCGATGAACTTCGTCACCGCCGGCATCTTCAGGTCGGGCAGCGCGAAACAGATCGCGATCGCCAGCATCGCCACCGTGCCGATCTTCAGGAACGTGCTGAGGTAATCGCGCGGCGCCAGCAGCAGCCACACCGGCAACACCGCCGCCACGAAACCGTAGACGATCAACATCCACGCCAGCGCCTTGCCTTCGAAGGTGAACATCGGCCCCCACGCTGGCGACGCCGCCACCGCGCCGCCCAGCCAGATCGACGCCAGCAGCAGCACCAGCCCGAGGATCGACACCTCCATGATCCGCCCCGGGCGCAGCCAGCGCAGGTACACGCCCATCAGCAGCGCGATCGGAATGGTCATCGCCACCGTGAACGTGCCCCACGGACTGATCGCCAGCGCCTTCACCACCACCAGTCCCAGCACCGCCAGCAGGATCACCATGATCGCGAGAATGCCGATCATCGCCGTCAGTCCGGCGGCGTTGCCCATCTCGTTGCGAATCATGTCGCCCAAAGAGCGCCCATCGCGCCGCGTCGAGAGGAACAGCACCATGAAATCCTGCACCGCGCCAGCGAAGACCACCCCGAACAGGATCCACAGCATTCCCGGCAGATAACCCATCTGCGCCGCCAGCACCGGCCCGACCAACGGCCCGGCGCCCGCGATCGCCGCGAAGTGGTGGCCGAACAGCACGCGCTTGTCGGTGGGCACGTAATCCAGCCCGTCGTTGCGTCGCCATGCCGGGGTCGCCCGCGTCCCGTCCAGGCGCAGCGCGTACTCGGCGATGTATTTCGAATAGAAGCGATACCCGATTGTCAGCATCGACACCGCCGCCGCCACGATCCAGAACGCACTGATCGTCTCGCCCCGCGACACCGCCACCGTGCCCAGACAGAACGCCGCGAACAGCGACAGCAACCCCCAGCCGATGATCTTGCCCACACCCATGCCCGACCCCATGCCGCCACTCCCGAATGCCCGCGACCCGCCGCCGGCCAGGTCCGCAGCCTGTCGCGGAACACCGGCAAGGTCAATGCGCGGCACAGCAAATCCCAGCGCTGTCCCTCATCCGGCGCTACGCGCCACCTTCTCCCCGCTAGCGGGGAGAAGGAATGTAGAGCACGTGTCCGGGCATCGAACAGGCAACAAAAAACCCGCAGTCGCCTGCGGGTTTTTCGTGTGCGGGTTCGCGTTGGAGAACGATCAGACCTGCATCGCCTTCGCCACTTCGGCGGCGTAGTCTTCCACCACTTTCTCGACGCCTTCACCCACAGCCAGACGCTGGAAGCCGGTGACATCGGCGCCGGCGGCCTTCACCGCCGCTTCGACCGTCTGCTCGGTGTTCAGCACATAGGGCTGGCCGTACAGGGTGTTCTCGCTGATGATCTTGGCGATCTTGCCGCCGATGATCTTCTCGAGGATGTCGGCCGGTTTGGCCTTGTCCTTGTCGGTCATCTTAGCCAGTTCGATTTCCTTTTCCTTCGCAATGAACTCGGCCGGCACGTCGCTGGCCTTGTTGTGCGGCGGATTCATGGCGGCCACGTGCATCGCGATGCCACGGGCGAGCTCGACATCGCCACCCTTGAGATCGACCAGCACGCCGATCTTGCCGCTGTGGACGTAGGCGGCGACGTTGTCGGCGCTGTCGACGCGGGCCATGCGGCGGACCTGCACGTTTTCGCCGACTTTGGCGACGAGGGCGGCGCGGGCTTCCTCGACGGTTTCGCCCGAGGCGATCTTCGCCGACTTCAGCGCTTCGATATCGGCGGCGCCGGAGGCCAGTGCGGCCTTGGCGACGGCGTCGATGAAGGCCAGGAAGTTGTCGTCCTTGGCCACGAAGTCGGTTTCGGAATTGATCTCGACCAGCACGGCCTTGCCGCCGTCCTGGGCCATCGCGATGCGGCCTTCGGCGGTGACGCGGTCGGCTTTCTTGCCGACCTTGATGATGCCCTGCTTGCGCAGCCATTCGGCGGACGTTTCGAGATCGCCGTTGTTTTCGGTGAGCGCTTTCTTGCACTCCATCATCCCGGCGCCGGTGCGCTCGCGCAGTTCCTTGACCAGGGAGGCGGTGATTTCAGCCATTGCAAACCTCGATATGAATCAATGTAGGGCGGGCCCAGGCCCGCCGTAGAGACGCCGGTTTCCCGAGCGTGCGATGCAGCTCGGAACGCGACGGTATGGTGATTGCGGCCGCGCAGTGTCGCGTGGCCGCATGACTCGCCGATGACGCGGGGCCGAGCTGCCTATTGCAAGTTACTCGGCGGCCGGTGCTTCGTCCGCAGCCGGCGCTGCGGCTTCGGCCGGTGCAGCAGCAGCGGCGGCTTCCGGCTTCTTCGCGCCTTCGGGCTTCTTGCCGCCGCCGGGACCACGGCCACGCGGACCGCGCTTGTCGCCCTTGCCTTCGCCATCGGCATCGGCGAAGTCTTCTTCGCGCACCGAAGCGGCCTGCGGCGCGGCGGCCTTGCCTTCCAGCACGGCGTCGGCAGCGGCGCGGGCGTACAACTGCACGGCGCGGATGGCGTCGTCGTTGCCCGGGATCGCGTAATCGACCAGGTTGGGGTCGTAGTTGGTGTCGACGACCGCGATGACCGGGATGCCGAGCTTCTTGGCTTCCTTGATCGCGATGTCTTCATGACCGATGTCGATCACGAACAGCGCGTCGGGCAGACGGTTCATTTCCTTGATGCCGCCGAGCGAAGCGAACAGCTTTTCGCGTTCGCGACGCAGGGTCAGCACTTCGTGCTTGACCATCTTCTGGAAGGTGCCGTCGGTTTCGCCGGCTTCCAGTTCCTTCAGGCGCGAGACCGACTGCTTCACGGTGCGGAAGTTGGTCAGCGTGCCGCCCAGCCAGCGCTGGGTCATGTACGGCATGCCGCAACGTTCGGCTTCTTCTTTCACCGAGTCGCGCGCGCTGCGCTTGGTGCCGAGGAACAGGATCACGCCGCGCTTCTGCGCGATGCCCGAGATGAAGTTCATCGCGTCGTTGAACAGCGGAACGGTCTTCTCGAGGTTGATGATGTGGATCTTGCCGCGGGCGCCGAAGATGTACGGACCCATCTTGGGGTTCCAGTAACGGGTCTGGTGGCCGAAATGGACGCCGGCTTCCAGCATCTGGCGCATGGTGATCTGAGGCATTGCATGACTCCGAAATGGGGAACCGGCCGCCGGGAAAGTGTGGCGGTGCCTCCGCAGGCGCGGGGCGTGGTTCCGGGGTTGGGCCTCCCCGTCGCGCCGTTTCCAGATCCCTCGTGCGTGACGAGGAACACCCCGGAACGGGACTGTGCGGCGGGTGTGGATTCGACGGTGGCGCCCGTCGTGGGCGGTTCGCGAGGCACGAGAGCCTGCGAAGCCGCAGGATTGTAGCCGGTCCGCCGGGGCGGGGCAAACCGCGGGCGTCCGGGCGGCGGGCTAGTAGGTGATTGTCACCGTGATCGTGTCGCTGTAGCTGCCCGCCGGTACCGATTGCGGCGCTGGAATGCGGCCGTGGACGGTCAGCGACTGGGTGGTGCCGGTGCCCGTGCCAGTCACCGTGTCCGTGCCGATCGTGTCGCCCCAGCGCACGGTGCGGGCGGGGGCGGTGTAGAGCTCGTAGGTCACGTGGTCGCTGCCAGCGCCGCGGCGCATCCGGCGGGTGCTGCCGCTGGCGTTCAGGCCGTTGTCCAGGCCGACGTTCCAAGCCGTGCGGCCGGTGCAGGTCATCGAAAAGGTGGTGTCCTGATCGACATCGGCGGCGATCAGGCCGGGAATGGTGCCGAACGCGAGGTCCGACGCCGCGTAGGTCCGGCATTCGGCTGGCACGTCCGCAGTGGCGGTGAACGGGAAGGCGTCGCCGAAGCTGTTGCCGCCGTCGCCGCCGCTGGTGCAGGAGGGCGGGTAGACGGCGGTGCCGAGCAGGGTTTCGGCGTAACGGAAATCGATCGACGTGTAGGCGCCGGTGAAGGCGTTCGCGTAGCTGCCTGCGGTGAACGTCTGCGCCGGGATGCGGCCGTAGAGCGTGATCGAGAGGGTCTGGCTGCCGCCCAGCACCGGGACGGCGTAGTCGAAATCCAGCTGCGCCGGGTTCGGCGCCCCGCTGGCGCCCAGCGCGCCCCAGACCTGGGTGCGCGCGGCGTCGGTGTAGAGCTGGAACTGCAGCGGGTCGGCGAAACCGTTGAGCATCCGTCGCGGTGCGAGGTTGCCGCCGCCGCTGGCGCCGTCGGTGATGTTCAGGCACATCCGCACCTTGGCGTTCGCCAGCAGCGACAGCCCGAAGGTGTTGCAGGTGACGTTGAAGGCGACCGAGGTGTCGGTGGCGCCGGTGGTGGACACCGTGCCGAAGGCGAGCGAGGTCGGGCTGCTCGCCGAACAGTCGGTCGCGGCCTGTGCCGGCGGCGCGGGCAGCAGCGAGATGAGCGCGAGCGCCAGCAGCAGGGCCAGCCGATGGGGGAGGGCGGACCACGACGGACGAGGGCTCATGGCGCCTCCGGAAGGCAGGTCAGCGGGCCGATCCGCGGGATGACGTCGTCGGCCTGTGGCGCATCGAAGGCGATCCGGCAGGCGCCGTCGGGTGTCCGCACGCGCAGGACGTTGTGCGACTGCAGCGCTTCGAGATAGGCCTCGCCGTCGTGCCCGACCATCGCCGCGTCGCCGCCCTCCGGCTGGAC
>JBAQRU010000078.1:0-9192 GCA_049296025.1 Lysobacteraceae bacterium
CCACGGGAACATTGGCAGACAGTGCCCCGCAATCAGTTGGGGTACGTGGCAATCCAGTTCTGCAGCGTGCTGTAGACGGTGCTCGTCAGCCGGGTTCCGCAGTTCTGCGAAGAAGAGCCCGTCGTATGGATGCCGCGAACATAGACGCCGCCTCCATCGGAGATCCCGCTGCCGCTTTGCCCGCCGGCCGTGTCGATGGTATAGCAAAGCCGATAAGAGCCGCTGGTCGATACCGATCCGGAGTCCGTCCACATCGTGCCGAAGGGCTTGTCTCCCGGGTAGCCGGTAATGGTATGCGTCCCGCCGGAGTAAACGCCCCAGCCGGAATTTCCGCCATGCGGCGCCGCACTCAGTACGATCAGGGCATAGTCGTAGTTGGAGTCCGCGCTGTTGTGCCACGCAGTCGTGGTGACGGCGCGAGTCCACGACTGCGTGCCCCATGGCTGATAGCTGCCATTTTGGGCCACGGTGAAATTCAGGCTGGAATACCACGTGCCTGCACCGTTGGATACGCAATGTCCCGCCGTGAGGACATGTTTCGGTGTGATGAGCGTCCCGGTGCAACCGACGGCGATACGACCGATATGCCAATACGGCGACGCGACGGTATTCGTGACCTGTACCCTTTGATCCGTACCGATGACGACGTTGGGAGTGATCCGGGCCTTCTGGGCGAGAATCGGGAAAGTCGGCGGCGTGTTGAATGTGGTGCCCGTGCGGCCAACTCTTTCCAGATCCGCTATGGCCTTCTCGAAAATCGCGATGTCCTGCGGATCCATTCTGGATTCGTACAGATCGCCATTGGGCGTGACCATGACCGCACTCAACCCGGCCGCTTTTTCCTGTTGCGTCTGCAGCCGGGAATTGGCCGACATGCCGGTTTCCGGCATCGCGCCGATCACTCGATTGTCGCCATGAATGAATGTGGCTTTTTGACTCAATTTCCGGAATGACGATTTGTTCGCATCGGCTGCCTGCGCTGTCGGAATCGCGATCAGCAACGCCACACACAATGTGCTCAGATTTTTCATGACAAACTCCCTTGTTTTTGGTCGGTTTGATGACGACTTCCATGCGCGGCCCGCGACGGAAGGAGGCTGTGCGGACTGCGATTCATACCCTACGGAAGTTGCCGGGTGGATCAAGCTGTCAGGACGTACAGTCTCGCGATCCACTCGATTCATCATGAAAAAGCCTTGAAAACAGGCGCTTTCGCGGCAGGTTCCGGATGATGAATAGGCGGTCGCCGAAGCGCTCAAGATGAACATTCCGGAATGTGCATGAAGGATGAAAGCGCACTGGAAACTGTCGTTGATCCTGAATGACGGCTCGCGTTGCCCTGGGGCTGGCCCGGCGAGCCCGGGCATGGTTCAATGTCGCCAGAAGCGGGGGTATCGCCGGTTGCTGGCGATTGAGACAGACCCTTCGAACCTGATCCGGTTGACACCGGCGTAGGGAAGCTTCGCGATACCGGAAGCCCATGGGCTTCCGCGCCGCGTCCCGCTTCGTCCACACATTGCGCCACCACAGGACGAATGCCGATGAATGCCGTGCCTTCCACGCTGCTGCAGCAGACCGAGCAACTTTCCGAATCCGTGACCCGGCCGATTCCCGGCTCGCGGAAGATCTTCGTCGAAGGCTCGCGTCCCGATATCCGCGTCGCGATGCGCGAAGTCGCGCTGTCGCCGACGCCGACGCTGTTTGGTGGCGAAGCGAATGCGCCGGTGACCATCTACGACCCGTCCGGCCCGTACACCGATCCGGATGTGCGGATCGATCTCGCTTCCGGTCTTGCCGCGCTGCGCGCCGGCTGGATCGAAGCGCGCGGCGATACCGAGCGACTGTCCGCGCTGAGTTCCGAATTCGGCCGCGCTCGCGAAGGCAATCCCAAGCTCGACGCGGTGCGCTTTCCGAATCGCGCTCTGCCGCGTCGCGCAAAGGACGGCGCCAACGTCTCGCAGATGCACTACGCCAGGCGCGGCATCGTGACGCCGGAAATGGAATACGTGGCGATCCGCGAAAACCAGCGCCTCGACGCGGTGCGCGAAGCGCATGGTTCGGCTGCGCTCACCACAAGCCTGCTGCAGCAGCATCCGGGCGTAAGCTTCGGCGCGAACATCCAGACACTCATCACCCCCGAGTTCGTGCGCGACGAGATCGCGCGCGGTCGCGCGATCCTGCCGAACAATATCAACCACCCGGAAAGCGAGCCGATGATCATCGGCCGCAACTTCCTGACCAAGATCAACGCGAACATCGGCAACTCCGCAGTGAGTTCCGGCATCGCCGAGGAAGTCGAGAAACTGGTGTGGGCGATCCGCTGGGGCGGCGACACGGTGATGGATCTCAGCACCGGCAAGCACATCCACGAAACCCGCGAATGGATCATCCGCAATTCGCCGGTACCGATCGGCACGGTGCCGATCTATCAGGCGCTGGAGAAAGTCGACGGTCGTGCAGAGGAATTGAACTGGGAGATCTTCCGCGACACGCTGATCGAACAGGCGGAGCAGGGCGTCGATTACTTCACCATCCATGCCGGCGTGCTGCTGCGTCATGTGCCGCTGACGGCGAAGCGCGTCACCGGCATCGTCTCGCGCGGCGGTTCGATCATGGCGAAATGGTGCCTCGCGCATCACAGGGAAAATTTCCTCTACACGCACTTCGAAGACATCTGCGAGATCATGAAGGCTTACGACGTGGCCTTCTCGCTGGGCGATGGCCTGCGTCCGGGCTGCATCGCCGACGCCAACGACGCCGCGCAGTTCGGCGAACTCGAAGCGCTGGGCGAATTGACCAAGATCGCCTGGAAACACGACGTGCAGACCATGATCGAAGGCCCCGGCCATGTGCCGATGCAGTTGATCAAGGAAAACATGGACAAGCAGCTGATCGAATGCGGCGAAGCGCCGTTCTACACGCTTGGCCCGCTGACCACCGACATCGCCCCGGGCTACGACCACATCACTTCGGCGATCGGCGCGGCGATGATCGGCTGGTACGGCTGCGCGATGCTCTGCTACGTCACGCCGAAGGAACATCTGGGCCTGCCGAATCGCCAGGACGTGCGCGACGGCATCATGGCCTACAAGATCGCCGCGCACGCCGCCGATCTCGCCAAGGGTCATCCTGGCGCGCAGATCCGCGACAACGCGCTGAGCAAGGCGCGCTTCGAGTTCCGCTGGGAAGACCAGTTCCACCTCGGCCTGGATCCGGAGAAAGCCCAGGAATTCCACGACGAAACCATGCCGAAGGATGCGCACAAGAGCGCGCATTTCTGCTCGATGTGCGGCCCGCATTTCTGTTCGATGAAGATCACCCAGGATGTGCGCGACTACGCCGCCGAGCACGGCGTCGACGAA
This sequence comes from Lysobacteraceae bacterium, assembly GCA_049296025.1. GTDB lineage: Bacteria > Pseudomonadota > Gammaproteobacteria > Xanthomonadales > Xanthomonadaceae > Lysobacter_I. Next base: position 3,363 of record JBAQRU010000078.1, read on the forward strand.
CAAAAGGCATTGGAAGCCGGGATGGCGGAGAAATCAGCGGAGTTTTTGGCGCAGGGCGCGCAGGTCTATCGGAAGGAGTGACCGATAGAGCGGCTTTCAGGCCGCGATGGCTGAAATGACGGACGGGCAGCCTACAGGCTGCTCTATGGCTGCACTTTGAACGTCAGCCCCGCCTTCTCCTCCAGCCGCTTCACCAACGTCATCCCCATCGCCGCGCCTGGCGTCCATACGCCGCCGGGCGTCGTCTTGTGGTCGATGTCCTGCACGAGGCACAGCGCGGCTTCGGCGATCATCTTGCAGGTCGATCCGTAGCCCGGGTCGCGGTCGCCGGTCACGCTGGTCGTGAGTTTTTTGCCATCGCCGGTTTCGCCGAAGAACAGCACTTCGTAGCGGCCTTTCTCGCGCTGTTCCTTGTTGGGGCCTTCGCCGGGTTTCGGCAGCTTGAATCGACGCAGCAGCGCGCGGGTCGGCGCGAATGCAAGCAACATCGTCTGCAGTTTCGCCGCGCGCGCCATCTTCTTCGCGCGCTTTTCGCCGCTGGCGCCGTCGCCGGTGAGCGTGCGTTCGCTGTAGATGAAATCCTGGCCCCACGGGTGCCCCAGCAGCAGATGGCTGCGGTGCACATTCTTGGTGTTGATCGTCGCCATCACGAACGGCGCGGTCCAGCTGTTCGCGAGCTCGTCGAACGCGGCGATGTTGTCGTTCGGCTGGCGTGGGCCACGAAAGCCGGGCGTCAACGCGAACGGATCGCCGAGGGTCTTGATCAGCGCGCGGTTGCGTCCGATCGCTTCCATCGTCGCGAGCATGCTGGCGATGGTGCCGCCGGAGAACGTGCCTTTCATCACCTTCACGCGGCCGTGCACGCGCGCGAGCGGTGCACCCAGGCGCTGTTGCGCTTCGTGCTGCGCATGGACCACGCCGAGGTCGAAGGGGATCGAATCGAAGCCGCAGGAGAACACGATGCGGGCGCCGCTGGCGCGGGCGGTGTCCTGCAGCTGCGGGATCATCTGCGCCATCCAGCCGGGTTCGCCGCAGAGATCGACATAATCGGTGCCGGCGGCGGCGCACGCGCGGATCAGGGCTTCCCCGTACAGCTGATACGGACCGACCGTGGTCAGCACCACGTGTGCCTGCTTCACGAGTGCGGCCAGCGCGTCGGTGTCGTTGGCGTCCGCCACCAGCAGCGGCAATGCCTTGTCGATCGCGAGAGCATCGCGGACTTCCGCGAGTTTGGTTGCGCTGCGTCCGGCCATGGCCCAGCGCACGGAGCCGCCGACGCCATAGGTCGTATTGAGATATTCGGCGACCAGCCGGCCGGTGAAGCCGGTGGCGCCGAAGACGATGAGATCGAAGGATTTGTCCATGCCCTATCTTGGCATGGACGGCGCGGTTGCGGATCGCGACCGCGCCGGTGCCGCACTCATTCGGCCGAGACGGTGCCCGAGCGCGGATAGACGCGATAGATGCGGTTGTTGGCGTTGTTGCGGACGCGGATTTCGTCGCCCGCCACGCCGTCGAGATTGGCGTAGTTCAGCAGCGACCACCAGGTGCCGAAGGTGCTGCTGCCGTTGATCAGCTGCACGCTGCCGCTCTGCGGACGGATGATATTGATGTTGCCGTCGCTGCGGGCCACCGCGATGTCGTTGCCGGTGGCGCCGTCGAAATCGCGCACGCCGTCGGACAGGATCGCGTACTGGGTGTTGATGATGTAATTGTTCATCGACCCGGTGACGTAGCTGTAGACGCTGATGTAGTTGGGAAGGATCAGCACCAGTTCGGCACCTGCGCTGGCGTTCATGTTGCTGACGCAGTTGGGGATGCCCGGGTCGTTGCAGATGGCCCAGCTGCCGCTGCTGACCGGCGTGCTGCGCATGCTGCGGGTGCGGTCGTTGTAGATCCGCAGCGCTGAACCGTTGGCGATCGGGATCTCCGCACCGGCAATGCCGTCCAGGTCCCTGATGCCGTAGACGGCGATCGCGTAGGTGCCGGACATGGGCATCGAGTTCGTGCTGCGGGAGCTGTGGTGGACGATGCGTAGCGCGTCGGCGGCCACGATGGCGATCTCGGCCCCGGCGATGCCGTCCAGATCGACGATGCCGCCGGGCGATGCGGCCCAGGAGCCGCTCATCGGATAGCTGTAGGTACTGCGCGAATTGTGGTTGATGACCAGCAGGGAGTTGCCGCGGTTGATCGAAATCTCGGCGCCGGCCTGGCCGTCCAGATTCGCCACGCTGCTGAAGTTGCCGTACAGCAGGGCCCACGAGCCCGTACTGACCTGGTAGTTGTAGCTGCTGCCGCTGGTGTTCTTGACGGTGATGTAGGAGCCGTTGTTGTAGACCTGCTCGGCGATGCTGTCGCCGTCGAGGTCGGCGCTGCCCATCAGGACGCCCTGGGCGGACGCGGTGCCTGGCAGCCATGCGCAGGCCACGAAGGCCAACGCGAACAGTGCGGCGCGGAATGAATGTTTCATTGTCTGCTCTCCTTGAGACGGGATCCAAGATATCGATGCGCCGGGGGTGGCGCATCGACTGGGACGAAGAATGCGCCGGCTTCCCGCAACGGCGGATACCAGTGGCGGCCGTATACCGACGAGCGGTCGGGCATCGGTGCTGAGCGGAGCGCAGCTGCGCGCCGGGCGCATCCGCTGTGCATCGCGGGCGCATTCCCGCACCGTCGCCGCGCTTCACCCGGCATAGCGATAGACGAAGTACAGATGCATCACCGCAAGCGCAGCGAGCAGGCAACCGGCGCCGATATGCAGGGCGGTGGTCCACTGTCCCCATGAGCCCAGATGATGGCTAGGCAGCAGATTCAGCAATGCGCCTGCGACGACGACCAGCATGGTCACCGCAAATGTCGCGTGCAGGAAACCGGCGTGCGCGAAACCGGCGTGCAGCACCAGCAGCACCAGCATCGTCAGGCCGAGAATGCGGTGCGCCAGTTGCAATGCGCGCAGCGAAGAACCGCGCACGAGCCTGCGTTTGATCAATGCCAGCGACAGGTCGAAGCTGAGCAGACCGACGAGGGTGTAGCCGGTGATCTGTTTGTAGGCCTGCAGTTGTTGCAGTGCGAACAGCGCACTCCAGCGCGGCGCCAACAGCCACGCCACGCAGGAGACGGTCACGCCGATCAGCGCACACCACGACGCCACCGTCAGCGCGGTCTGGTACGTTGATTTCGGTGGGGGGCGGTGTAGGGAAGCGTTCACGGCGCGGTCCCGGCTTTGTCCGGCTTGCTGGCGCCGATCGTGGCCGGCTTTGCGTTGCCCTTGGCTGCGACAGCGCGTTCCGGCGCGATGGATGTCTGCAGCAAGAGGTTCAACGATGCGGTCGAATTGCGCTCTTCCACGCTTTTGCGGAAGGTGTCGATATCGGGCAGATACAGGCCTTCTTTCGGCCAGCGTGCGCCGAGTTGTGGCCGCTCCCCGTCCGCGAAGCTCTCGGTTTCCTTCAGGTATGCGCTGTACGTGTCCAGCGCGGCGGTGCGGTAGGCGCCGAGGATTTCCATCAATTCATCGGTCGACACCTGTTTGCGCGGAAACGACCACGTTGTCGCACCCATCACATCGTCGAGCTTCCAGTCCTTGCGCGGACTTTTCGGATGTTCGTTGTGGCATTTGACGCAGGCCGGCGCGCCCGCGATGTCGGCGAACATCGCGGTGTAGCGACCGCTGCTCTCGTCGAGGAAGAACTGCGGTTTCCGATTTTTGTCGATCTTGTCGAAATATCCCAACTGCGCGCCCTTGAACTGGTTGGACGCTTCGATCGGAAAAGTCGAACCGAGAAACAGGCTGAGGTCCGGCACGCGTTGCTGCAGCCGGTTGGCGGTTTCGCGCAGCACCAACGCGGGCAGCGGACCGGCGTGCACGTCCTTGTCTTTCCAGTCTTCGCGATATTTCAGACCGTTCTTGAGGCCCGGGGTGACGATGTCGGTGGTGTACAGCTTGCGGATCGACGCGTTCTCCGCGTCCAGCAAGCGGAACAATGTTTCCACCGGCACGGTACGACCGCTGCCCTGATCGCTCTCCAGGTCGGCCGGCGCGGTCGCGAACAGATAGATGCCCACCACGACCAGTGTCGCGAGCGCGAGTACGGATTTGTCGATCTTCGGCAGGGTCATGGCGAGGTCCCGGGCTGTTTGGCTTTCACCACAGGTTCGCCGTATGGCGATTCTGCGGCGCGCAGATAATCGGCGATCGTCTGTGGCGCGATGGCGTCCTTCAGGTCGTGCGGCGGCTCGTGCGGATGGTTGCCGTGGAAATCGTGGCAGGTCAGGCAGGTGTCCCAGCGTTTGTCGCGGAACAGCACCGCGTGCGTTGGACGTGCCGGGTCATCCTTCACTTTCGTATCGCTGTGGCAGGCGGCGCAGAAGCCGGTATCGGTCTGGCTCACGCGCGTGCCGGTGTGTTCGCGATGACAGCTCACGCACAACTGCGGTGCAAGCGTTTCGCGCGCGGCGGCGAAGCGTGGTTCGAGGAAACGATAGGCGGGGTGGCGATCGTCGCGATCGTCGTGACAGCCGACGCAGGCGGCGTTGTTCACCGGGCGGTTGCCGAAGGCGATATCGCTGGCGCGCAGCCCCAGCAGATGCTTCGCCTTGGCCTGCAGTTGCTGGCGCATCGTGCCCGGCGCCTCGCGATGGCATTCGCTGCATTCCAGATCGACATGCCCCGGGTTGTGGGCATCGTTCGGTACGAATTTCGCCAGCGCCGGTGCGAGCAGCAGCAGTGGCAGGAAGGCGAGGGCGATGCCCGCAGCGTAGGCGAGGCGACGGATGCTCCGTCGCGGCCGCGCATTGGTCTTGAGGAAGAATGCCTCCACGCGCACATCGGCATCGGGCACTTCGGCCTTGTGCAGTCCGTCGACCAGTCGCCGCGTGTAGGCAGGCGGCCCGCAGACGTAATGGCGCGCGCCCGGGAACTGCTTCACGGTTTCGAGAATATCCTCGTCGTCGATGAAGCCGTCGACATCGTCGGTGCGCAGATGGCAGCTGACCTCCTGGCCGCTGCTGGCGGAGCTTTCGATGCGATCGGCGTAGACCATGTCGCCGCGCCGGGAAGCGCTGTAATCCACGTGCAGATGCTGGCCCGGACGGCGGCCGTGCAGCAGCGACAGCGCCAGGGTCACGCCCACGCCAGCGACGAAACACACCATCGGTCGGCTGTCGGCGGGTGCGATCTCGCCGGCCGGTATCGCGATGCGCAGCGGGATCGCAGCGAACGTCGCGTCCTCGGCATCGATCAATCGTGGACCGAACTCGCCGCCCTCGATCCGGCGCATCGCGATGCTGACCGTATTGCCGTCCTCGGACTGGCGCACGACCGTGTAGGTGCGCGTGATCCAGCTCTCGTCGAGCCACGCCTGCAGCACCACATGCTGTGCGGGCTGCGCCTGCGGATACGGCGGGAAGCCGACCAGTTGCAGATCCAGTTGCACGATTCGCCGTTCCGGGTTGCTGCCGTCGGTCAACGTGGTTCGGGTGGCGTTCGCCACCTCGTACCACGGCGATTGACCGAGCAACTCCTGCACCAGTGGGCGGCAGCAGCCGCACTGCACGCCGCAGCCGAGCTGCGCGCCCAGCGACTCGAGCGTGGATGCCGGCGCCGTGGCGATCGCGGATTTGATGCGCCCGCGGGTCACACCCGCGCAATGACAGACCAGATCGTCCTGGTCTTGCCCCTGTCGAACCGGTATCGCTTCCATGAAGCCCCTGTCGGCGAGCGCCGTCGTATCGACAGCCACAAGGGCCGTCGGAATCCTTTCCACTCCCCGCAATATCCTGCGGAGCGCCGCTCGCGAGCCTCCCGTAGACATTCCGGCCAGCGCTGGCC
>JBAQRU010000079.1:0-3080 GCA_049296025.1 Lysobacteraceae bacterium
CTACAGGCGGTGGTCGATGCCCTGCCGCGCATCGGCGCGCAACGCCACAACGCGGTAGTGGCGGACGTGTCCGATACGGTCGGCCTGCGCGCCGCGATCGACGCGCTGGTCGCCGTCCATCCCATCCACATCCTGGTCAACAACACCTCGGGCCCGGCCGGTGGCCCCGCGCATGGCGCCAGCGAGGAGGCTTTCCTCGACACCTTCCGCAAACATCTGCTGGCGAATCACACCCTGGTGCAGGCGTCCCTGCCAGGCATGCGCGCCGCGCACTGGGGGCGCATCGTCAACGTGATCTCGACATCGGTGCGCGAACCGATTCCCAACCTCGGCGTGTCCAACACCATCCGCGGCGCCGTCGCGAGTTGGGCCAAAACGCTGTCGCGCGAACTCGCCGCCGACGGCATCACCGTCAACAATGTGCTGCCCGGCTACACCGAAACCGCGCGCCTGAGCCAGATCCTGCGCGACCGCGCCCAGGCCAGCGGCCAGACCGAAGACGCGGTGGCCGCCGGCATGCGCCAGAGCGTACCAGCGGCGCGATTCGCGCAGCCTGTGGAAATCGCCGCCGCGATCGCCTTTCTCTGCGCGCCGGCCGCCGCCTACATCAATGGCGTCAGCCTGGCCGTGGACGGCGGGCGGATGCAGTCGATCTGAACGCATCGTCGCGGCATATCGTCATGACTTACGCGCTCCCGGAATGGTCGATCCGTACTTGAGTTGGCCGACCGGACGGCTATGCTGTCGCACAAGCAGTCATCACCCGGCAGTCCTCCCATGTCCCCTGAAGAGCGCCGTCGCGCAGAGCGCCACGAGTACGACTGTCTGGTCCTGATCGCACATGGACCCGATGGTTTTATCGGCCATATCGACAATGTTTCGGCGACCGGCTGCCGCACCACGCGTCCGCACGACTGGGCATTGGCCAACGACGCCGAAGTCCGGCTGTATCTGTTGATCGACGAACGCCACGTCTTCAGTGCGGAAGCCCGCGTGGTCTGGGTCAGCAATGAATACCTGGGCTTCGAATATCTCGAACCGCAGCCGCTGCCGACCTGATCCCTCCGCTTTGGTCACAGCACCTGTTGCCACCACAGCCGGCCTGCGGCAGCCTATGATCAGCGTGACGCCGGGCGCAGCGCCCGGCCGCAGTGAGAGGCCCAGGGGATGCGTCGCATGGAAGAAGTATTGTCGAAAGAACGCCGTGCCGGTGACCGTGTACCGTTCGCGATCCAGGTGATGGTGGTTTGCAACGACATGGCATGGGCCGCCGATGTGCTCGATCTCTCCGAAGGCGGCTGCGGCATTTTCCGGCCGGTCGGCTGCCTGTTGCGCGAGGGCAATGTCGCCCGGCTGTTTTTCTACCAGGGCATCGGCCCGGCGGTTCCGGTATCGGCACGGATCGCGCGCGTCACCGAACGCCACATCGGCTTCGAGTACCACGACTCGCAGACCATCCCGCCTTCGCTGCCCTGATTCAATGCCGGAAGGTCCCGAGATCCGCCGCGCCGCCGACCGGCTCGCCGCCGCAGTCGTCGGATTGCCATTGCAATCTGCATGGTTCGCTTTTCCTGCCCTGAAATCCCATGAAGCAACGCTGGTCGGCCATCGCATCGAAGCGATCGCGCCGCACGGCAAGGCACTGCTGACCCGCTTCGACCACGGCTGGACGCTCTACAGCCACAACCAGCTGTACGGCGTTTGGAAGATCGCCGCAGCCGGTGAGCGCCCCGTGAGCACCCGCTCGCTGCGGGTGGCGCTGGACACCGGAAGCAGCTCGATCCTGCTGTATTCCGCCTCCGACATCGAGATGTGGCGCAGCGACGAGGTGCACCGCCATCCGTTTCTGATGAAACTCGGCCCCGATGCGCTCGATCCGACGCTGACAGCCGCCACCGTGGCCAAACGCCTGCAGGACCCGCGCTTTCGTGGCCGCGCGCTGGGCGCCTTGCTGCTGGATCAGGCCTTTCTCGCCGGCATGGGCAACTACCTGCGCTCGGAAGTGCTGTTCGCCGCCGGCCTGCTGCCGGAGCGCAAACCCGCCGATCTCACGCCTGCACAGACCCGTGGACTGGCGCGCGAACTGCTGGCGATTCCCCGTCGCAGCTACGCCACGCGCGGGATCGAGCCCGCCAAAGGCATGCGCGAGGACTATCTGACCGATACGCCGGAAGGATTCCGCTTCCTCGTCTTCGACCGCGAAGGCCAACCCTGCCCGCAATGCGGCGCACGCATCGTCCGCCAGGAATCAGGATCGCGCCGGCTGTATCTGTGCCGGCGCTGCCAAGCCTGAAGCCGCGACTCAGACGAACACTACTCAGGCGACATAGAGACAACCGGTCACCGCCCAGCGTGCGGTCGCCGCCGGATAGCTGGCGGTGATCCGGGCGATGGAAAGACGTACGTCGGTATTCTTGTCGGCATACAGCGTGACCATGCCGAACGTCTTGCGGTCGAGATTGCTGTAGCCCGTAGCGACCTGGAGATCGTGCCAGGCAAAGACTCCGCCGACGGACGTGCCAACCTGGAAGTCGGCGGTGTCGGTGGCTGCAGGCAAGCGGAACCCGGCGCTGATCTGTTCGATCTGCAGGCGGTAGCCAGCCGGCACCGTGAATTGAGCGGTCACACCACTGTAGCCAGCAGGAAAAGCGACTGACCCTGCGGCCTGGAACGGTTTGGGGCAGGCGTCGCCGTGCGCCTGCGCGGCGAAAGGCGCGCAGCACAGCGCTGCGAGAAGGAAAAAGCTCTGATACATGTTCATGGGATTGTCCTTGTGTCCGTCGTTGGAGATGAAGCACGGCCTTGCGCCGTATCGTTCGCGCACCGTGCGCAGGCGTTTCCACGCCAGTCGCATCAGGCACCCCAGCCTTAACGTCGCCAGCCACGCTCACGGGACACTTGCTCACGGGACAGGCACAGGCCGATCTCGGTAAGCTTGTCCGATGCGCACTTTCCATCACGTCATCGCCGGCACCGAGCGCCCATCGCACAGCGGCCGTCTGCTCGACGTCCACGACCCCACGACCGGCCACGTCTACGCGCAGGTCGCGGCCGGCGACCCGGCCGATGCCGCCGACGCC
>JBAQRU010000080.1:0-5312 GCA_049296025.1 Lysobacteraceae bacterium
GCGCTCTTCGGGCAGACAGCCGGAATTCTTCTGGTTCGAGGTCCAGTTCTTGATGTCGTTGCGGGCGCGGACGATGTTCCAGTCGCCGCACAGGACGTAATCGCGGCCGCTGCGCAGCCATTCGTCGAGAATGGGCCTGAGCCAGCGCATCACTTCGAACTTGAACTGCTGGCGCACGTCGCCGGAAGACCCCGACGGGATGTAGAACGAGACCACGCTGAGATTGCCGAAGCGCGCTTCGATGTAGCGGCCTTCATCGTCGAACGGCGCCCAGCCCAGCGAGGTGCGCACGTCGTCCGGCGGCTTGCGGCTGTAGATGCCGACGCCGCTGTAGCCCTTCTTGGTGATCGCGTCCTTGAAGAACGCGCGATAGCCTTCCGGCAGCAGTTCGGGCGCGCACAGCTGATGTTCCTGGGCCTTGGTTTCCTGCACGCAGAGCACATCGGCGTCCTGGGCGCGGAACCAGTCGAAAAACCCTTTGGTGGCTGCCGAACGCAGACCGTTGGCATTGAAGCTGATGATGCGCATGAAGGGCGGGAAGCAGGGCCGAAAAGCCGGACGGGGTGAAGAGTAACGGATTCGCGCGGGCTTGCATGGACAGCGCCGCAGGCCCCGCAGACCCGGCGTCGGCGGACCCGGCGTCGATGGCCGCTGGGTTTATCATCTGCGCTGACTTGTCCGCAGCCACGCCCGTGACCGACCACCGCACCCGTTTCCTGCAGTTGGCGTTGCGCGTCGAAGCGCTGCGCTTCGGCGAATTCACGCTCAAATCGGGGCGGATCAGCCCGTATTTCTTCAATGCCGGCCGCTTCGATTCCGGCGCCGCGCTGGCCGCACTGGCCGCCTGCTATGCCGACGCCGTGGATCGCGCGGGGATCGGCTTCGATCTGTTGTTCGGCCCGGCCTACAAGGGCATTCCGCTGGCGACCGCACTGGCCTGCGAATACGCGCGGCGCGGCCGCGATCTGCCGCTGGCCTTCAACCGCAAGGAAGCCAAGACCCACGGCGAGGGCGGCACGCTGATCGGCGCGCCGCTGGCCGGCAAGCGGGTGCTGATCGTCGACGATGTCATCACCGCCGGCACCGCGATCCGCGAGGCGCTGGGCACGATCCGCGACGGTGGCGGCGTGCCCGCCGGGATCGTCATCGCCCTCGACCGCCAGGAGTTCGCCGGCGAGCGCGACGCACACCGCGACGACGACGCGCTGTCGGCAGCACAGGCGGTCACGGCGGAAGCCGGGATTCCCGTGATCGCGGTCGCAGGACTGGACGATCTGCTTGCATTCGTCGGCGAAAGCGCCGACCTTCTCGATCAACGCGAGCGTCTGCAGGCCTACCGGGGCCGTTACGGCTGCCGCACCTCCAACCACGACGCGCCGACCGGGGGGTAGGCCTGATGCAACTGCGGACTCTGCGGAATCGCTGGACGCTGCCGCTGCTCGCAGCGGCGCTCGCCGTGGGTGCGGGCTCGCTCGCGAACGCGCAGCCGAAGCCGAAGGAAAAGAAACTCTACTGCTGGGACGAAGGCGGGCACCGGATCTGCAGCGATGCCCTGCCGGCGTCTGCGGTCGGCCGTCAGCGCACCGAGTTCGACCAGAACACCGGCACGGCGGTGAAGCACGTCGCGCGCGCGCTGACCGCCGAAGAAAGCGCCCATGCGGCGATCGAAGAAGAAGCGCAGAAGATCGAAGCCCAGCGCAAGCGTCGCGAAATGGCGATGGTGGCGTCCTACGAAACCGAGGAAGACCTGAAACGCGCCTTCCGCGACCGCTTCGAACTGGTCGAGGAATCGCTCAAGGGGTCGGCGCTGGCCTTGACCAACCTGCACGACAGCCTGATCAGCCTGCTGCGCCAAGCCAACGAACTGGAACTGCAGTCCAAACCGGTCGGCAAACTCGTCCGCGAGAAAATCCTCAGCCAGCACGCCGAACTGCAGGCGCTGCGCGCGCTGAAACAGCGGCAGGAAACGGAACGCGAAACGCTGAATGCGGACTTCCAGGACGCGATGTCGCGCTACCGCACCCTCAAGCAGGCGCAGAACAGCGGCACGACACGGACACCGCTTCCGGCGCCGATCGGCGGCTGACCCCGCCATTCGGACGCGATCCTGCGGACCCGCATGCTGCCGACGCTCAGAATGGCAGCTTCAGATCCGGTTTCAGGCGCAGCAGACGCTCTTTGAACGCGCTCTGGATCCGCATCATCGCATCGGTATTGTCGGCATCGAAGCGCAGCACCAGCACCGGCGTGGTGTTGGAGGCGCGCACCAGGCCCCAGCCATCCGGCCAATCCACGCGCAGGCCGTCGATGGTCGACATCCGCCCGCCTTCGAAGAACGCGCCCTCGCGGAACCGCTCCACGAACGCGTGCGGATCGCCGTTCGGAGCGTCGATCTTGATTTCCGGGGTGGAGATGCCCTTGGGCAGCGCGTGCAGCACTTCATCCGGCAATTCGGGCGCGGACGCCAGGATTTCGAGCAGTCGCGCGGCCGCGTAGATGCCATCGTCGAAACCGTACCAGCGTTCGGCGAAGAAGAAATGTCCGCTCATCTCGCCGGCCAGCTCGGCGCCGGTTTCGCGCATCTTGGCCTTGATCAGCGAGTGTCCGGTCTTCCACATCAGCGGGCTGCCGCCGTTGCGCAGGATGTGCGAAGCCAGGCGCCCGGTGCACTTCACGTCGTAGACGATCATCGCGCCCGGATTGCGCTCCAGCACGTCGGCGGCGAACAGCATCAGCAGGCGATCGGCGTAGATGTTCTCGCCATCGCGGGTGACCACGCCGAGGCGGTCGCCGTCGCCGTCGAAGGCGATGCCCAGATCGGCATCGAGGCGCTTCACCATGCTGATCAGATCGATCAGGTTGTGCGGCTCGCTCGGATCGGGATGATGGTTGGGAAAGGTACCGTCGATCTCGCAATACAGTTCTTCGACTTCGGCGCCGATGGCTTCGAGCACGCGCGGGCCGATCTCGCCGGCAACGCCATTGCCGGCGTCCACGACCACTTTCAAACGCCGGCCGAGCTGGACGTCCGAAGCGATGCGCTGGACGTAGTCGGTGCTGATGTCGCGCTCGCTGTGGCCGCCGGGCGTCGACGCTTCGAACAGACGGCGCTCGACCACCCGCGTATGCAGGTCGGTGATCGCGTCGCCGTACAGGGTTTCGCCGCCGACCACGATCTTGAAGCCGTTGTAATCCGGCGGATTGTGGCTGCCGGTGACCGAAATGCAGCACCCGGTGCGCAGGTGGTAGGCGCCGAAATAGATGACCGGCGTGGGCACCATGCCGATGTCGATGACATTGACGCCGGCCTTGCGCAGACCGGCGATCAGGCCCTCGACCATCTCCGGACCCGACAGGCGTCCGTCGCGGCCGATGACGATGTCGTGCAGATCCTGTTCGTGCATCAGCGAGCCGACCGAGTGGCCGATGGCCTCCGCCACATTGCGGTCGAGCGTCTTGCCGACCACGCCGCGGATGTCGTACGCGCGGAAAATGCTGGCGTCGATCATCAGCGGCTTGGGTTTCACCGGCGCCCGGATCTCCAGTGCCACCGGCCCGGGCGCTTGCCCGGGGTCGCTGGCCACCGCTTCCTGCAGGGTCGGCGACTCGCCGTCGGCTTCGCTTTGCGCGATCTGGCGCAGTAGCGACAGGCGCCACGTCAGGTACGCCAGGAACCCGAAGATGACCGCGCCGATCAGCGCCGGCACCGCGCTCAACCCCAGCGCCTGCGCGGGCGGCGGCGAAGTTCCCGCAACCAGACGCAGGCCCGAATCCGACACCGGAACCGCCATGCGCTCGGCGCTCTCGGAATAGGTCTGTTCGCCACGCTCCCAGAGCGTCACCCCGCCCTGGCGCAGGCCAAGGTAAGTGCCGTCGATCATGCCGATGGTGTCCAGGCCGGAGGTCAGTTCGGTGGACGGCAGTTGCACATAGGCCACGCCGACGACCCGATCCCCGACTTTCGCGGGGGCGGCGATCGCCAAGCGCGGCTGGCCGACATCGCGGATGATCCAGGTCCGCAGCTTGTTCTCGGCCAGCGCCGATTCGACCACCGCGAGCCGACCGTAACCGCCCTTGCCCAGGCTTGCGTAGGTCGCTTCGAGATCCGGCGGCAACACCTGCACCAGCGAGACGTTCGGCCAACCGGCGCTGATCACCTTCGCCGCGCTGACCAGATCGCCCGCCGCCAGGACGCTCTGCACTTCCTGCAGCGCCAGCGCTTCGGTCAGCCGTTTCTGGCCCTGCAATATCGCCTGGTGCACCAGTTGCACGCCGCTGTCGCGGGTGGTTTCCAGATCGCTGCGGCGCGCGTTGTCGCGGAACTGGGCGGTGCCGTTCCAACCCAACCACAGCGCGAGCAGCGCGCAAAGCAAGGCCAGCGGTTTCATCGCGGGGCGGATTTGGACCAGCTGCTGGCGGATACTGTCTTTCATTCGATGGGTTCTCTTGCCCTGTTCCGTGCGGCGCGATGCGCAACCGCGGTCCCTCAACGCACGCCGGTATGGCCGAAACCGCCCTCGCCGCGAGCGCTGTCGACGAAAGTATCCACGACCTCGAAGCGCGCACGCACGATCGGAAGAACGACCAGTTGCGCGATCCGGTCGCCGGGGGCGATGGTGAACGTTTCCCGGCCCCGATTCCAGACGCTGATCATCAGTGGTCCCTGGTAGTCGGCGTCGATCAATCCGGTGCCGTTGCCCAGCACGATGCCGTGCTTGTGGCCCAGCCCGGAGCGCGGCAGCACCACCGCGCACAGCCCCGGGTCGCCAATGTGGATGGCCAGCCCCGACGGCACCAGCGACGCATCGCCGGGCGACAGCACCAGCGGAGCGTCGATTGCGGCACGCAGATCCAACCCGGCGCTGGCCTCGGTGGCGTAGGCCGGCAAGGGCCATTCACCGCCGAAACGGGGGTCGAGCAGTTTGATTTGCAGGGTGTGGTGCATCGATCCCTTCTGCGGGCGCGCTCCGGAGACAGGCCAGTATCGCGGTATCGGGACCGCATCGCCAAACGGCCGGGCAGGCGCCGGATCCCGTCCGGCGCGGATCCCATCGGCAACTCACATCGGCAACGTCCTGCAGCCCAGCGCCGACAGCACGCCGTGCAGCGCAGGCACCTGCATCAGCCACGGCGCCGCCAGGGTGACGAGGCCCGCGGACAGGACCAGCGCACCGGCGGCGATGCGCACACCGCCGCGCTGCAGGCGCTGGCCGAGACGGGCGCCGCTCCAGGTCAGCGGCAGCATGATCGGCAGGGTGCCGAGTCCGAAGGCGGCCATGGTCAGCGCACCGTGCAGCGCGCTGGCCTGCAGC
>JBAQRU010000081.1:0-3822 GCA_049296025.1 Lysobacteraceae bacterium
CAGACCTGGGAACCCACCGCCTCCATTCCGAACGGCAGCCTCACCAAGTTCGAGGGCATGAAGTTCGGCGATATCGACGGCGACGGCCGCCAGGACATGGTGTGGCTCAAGGATGGCTCCTCCGGCGATGCCTGCGTCTCCAAACAGGTGAACCTGCTGTATTCGCGTCTGGATGCGAATGGCAGCCCCACCTTGCAGAACGCAGGCATGGTGTTCTGCGCGCCCAACGGGCTGTACTGGAGCCCGCAGGATTACAGCTGGTTCCTGCTCGATTACGACGGCGATGGCCGCGACGACTATTTCCAGCGCACCGATACGGTATGGATCGGCTACCGCGCCACCGGCAATGCCGCGCAGCCGTTCGACACCAGCGTCAATCTGCTCGCTGGACTCGCGCAGCCGATTCCTTCCGGCGCGGACAAGTATTCCGAACCCCAGCAGGCCGACATCAATGGCGATGGCTTGCTGGATGTGGTGTATCCCTCCGGCGGCGGGCTCGTGGCGCGGATCATGGAACGCGGCGGCAGCTACGGATTCCAATGGGGCGCACCGCGCACGGTGTCGCTGATCGGCGATGGCTGCAGCAGTGGCCCCTGCTATACCGTCACCGGCCTGTATCGCAAGAACAATTACCAGCAGTTGAATGACTTCAACGCCGACGCGCGTTCCGATCTGATCGTGAACGTGCAGACCACGTGCAGCACGGGCGGCGGCGGACCGGGCGGTGGCGGTGGTCCCGGCGGTGGCGGCAATCAGCAGCGTGCGCTGAGCGGTACCGCCACGCGAACAACGACCACGGCGACCGCATCAACGACCATCTGTTCGACCGGGATGATGTTCGCCGTCGATGCGCTGTCGGCCACCAGTGTTGTGCTCAAGCGCTACTCGGACAATGCGTTCAACCCCGACTGGCCCTACAGCTTCGCGGATATCAATGGCGATGGCCTGACCGATGCGATGTTCATGGGGAACGCCGAGTTCCCGCTGTACTCGGCAAGCCTCAACACCGGGTCGGGTTTTGTGGGAAATGGTCAAACATCGCCGACCATCGTTGGCTATCAGTACGCGCAGCTGACCGATATCAACGGTGACGGGCGTGCCGACTATGTCTATCCCAACAGCGCCGATGGCCAGTTCGTGGCCCTGCGCGGACAGAGCTCCGGTGCGTTCGCACCCGCGATTGGGCTGGGCAATGCCCTCAGTGGCTGCACGACAGCACTGTGTCAGGACGGCCGCAGTCATCAATTCATCGATATCGATGGCGACGGCAACGTCGAGTACATGCGGATCAAGTGGGACAACGACGCCAGTTCGCCGGTCGCCTTCTCGCGCGGCAATCCGCAGAACCGCTTCATCCCGCGCGATGCGCTGGTGCGCGTCACCAATGGCTTCGGTGCGAAGACCGAGATCGCCTACGCGCCGCTGACGCTGAAGGATGTCTACCGGCCCGACACCAACAGTCGCAATACCCAATCGAACTGGGGGCGTGGCTCGCCGGTACAGGATGTGATGGGGCCGATGTATGTCGCGCATCGGGTATCCAGCACCTCGGCGCAGAACGGCGATCCCAACGCGCAATCGACGGTGTACTACCGCTACAACGGCGCGAAGCTGCAGGCCGGCGGGCGTGGCTTCCTCGGCTTCCGCGAAGTGGTGACGATCGATCCCAACCAGACCGGGGGCTATGTCACCACCTCCACCCAGTACGGACAGAGTTTCCCGCTCCTCGGCCAGCCGCTGCAAACGGCCAAGCGCGCCGCGATCAATCAGGTGTATGTGCCGTCGCCGTGTCTGAACGGTGCACCGACTGAAGGCTGTTTCGCACCACGCGCACAACCGGGCGCAAGTCTGGTCGGCACTGTCTTCTCGCAGAGCACGCAATCGTGGGAAGCGGTCAACAGCAGTGGGGTCGCGTTCAACGCCATCGCGCAGACGCCGATCCAAGCGCGCACCGCCGGCACGGCAGAGGCCGTCGCCGATCCCTTCACCGCAACTCAGACCAGTTGGGTGTCGACTGCGTTCACCTATGGCAGTTACGGCAATGTGCTGCAGACCTCGGTCGATACCTATCCGGGGACCAGCACCACGCCTGCCTCGACGATCACCACCAACAATGCCTACATCGACGACACCGCCGCGTGGCGCTTGGGGCGGCTGTCGGGAAGCACGATCACCCACAAGCGTCCGGGCATGCCGGATGTGGTCCGCTCGACATGGTTCGGCTATGCGATGACCGGCCCGAAAACCGGGCTGCTCAACGAAGAGCGCATCCAGCCGATGGTCGATGTCTGGCAGGATCTGCGCAAGATCTACACGCTGGATGACTACGGCAACCGGATCGGGAATTTCGTCTGCACGCAGCAGGTCGCGGACTGTCGTTCGACCAATATCCAATTCAGCATGTGGGATTGGGAGCGCGTCCACCGCTACAGCCGGCAGAACTACGACGCGCGCGGCCGGTTCCCGGTCAGCACCATCGAACTGTTCCGGCCGAGTACGGCGACGGACATCAACACCGCGCCGGTCGAAACGGTCACCTCTGAGGTACTGGCGCGCGATGTGTTCGGCAACGTGACCGAAGTCGTCGGGCTCAACAACGTCCGCAGCGTCGCCCGGTTCGGCACGCTGGGGCGCGCTTACTACACTTGGCAGCAGTCCGATGCGAGCGGCACGGTGCCGAATGCGAACGGTACGGTCGGGGTCAACAACCTGACGACGTTCCGCTGGTGCAACACCGGCACGGGGGCGGTCAGCTGTCCCGCGCGTGCCCGCTTCCGCGCCAAGACGACGGCGACCGCCTCGCCGACGCAATGGGTCTATTACGACGCGCTCGGACGTGACGTGTTGAAGGTGTCGCAGAGCTTCAACGCGGATGTCAGCGGCAAGGATGCGAGCGGCGTATGCATCGACTACGACGCCGTGGGCCGCGCATGGCGCACATCGACACCGTTCTTCCTGTCGGGCACGACAGCGGCTGGTGAGCCGGACGTGGCCAATGTCTGCACGGCAGCGGAACGCAAGTGGGCCACGAACGAATTCGACGTGCTCGGCCGGCCGGTCAAGGTGACCGAAGCCAGCGCAGCGGTCAGCACGGTGGCCTACAGCGGCCTGACCACGACCGCGACCAACGCGCGAAACTTCACCAAGGTCGAGGTCAAGAACGCGCTGGGCGAACTGGCGCAGGCGACCGACGCGGCGGGCTTGAGCACCTTCTATGCCTATGACGCCGCCGGTAACCTTGGTGCGGTGACGCGCAATGCGGGACGCGGGTCGATCACGACCTCGATGGGCTATGACGCACTCGGTCGCAAGGTGTACACGAACGATCCGGATGCCGGCGTGCAGTACATGGCCTACAACGCGGCCGGCGAGTTGTTGATCCAACACGATGGCGCAGGCCTCGGCCATCAGCAGCGATACGACTTCCGTGGCCGCGTGCAGTGGCGTGGCAGTTGGTACACCAAGGCCGACGGCAATACGCAGTGGGATCACTCTGGATATACGAATTTCGACACCGCGCCGAACGGCATCGGCCAAGAGCACTGCACCTATACCGATGGCTACAGCTACGCGGGTTGGGCAGGACAAAGCGACAAGACCCAGGTCTGGTCACGCTGCAACAGCTTCGACAGCATGGGACGGGTGATCGCCAGCGCGACCTATATCGACGGCGTGTCCTATCCATCGGCCGTGAAATTCGACGGGCTGGGTCGCCCGCAGCGCGTGCAGGACCCGAGCGGCAAGTGGTTGAAGACCGAGTTCGGCGCACGCGGTCAGGCGTTGCGTCTGTGCGAGTCCAGCACGGTCGATGCCACTCCCGGC
>JBAQRU010000082.1:0-11030 GCA_049296025.1 Lysobacteraceae bacterium
CACCAGCAGATGCGGGCCGCCGCTGCGTGCGGACGCTTCGCCTGCGGACGTCTCGCCGTTGGGCGCTTCGTGCAACACCACATGCGCATTGGAACCGCCGAAGCCGAACGAACTGACGCCTGCGACGCGTCCGCACGCGCCGCTGCTTGCCCAGGGCGCGCACGCCGTCGGCACCACCAACGGCAGCCCGCTCTTACGCAAGCGCGGGTTCAAGGCCTGCAGATGCAGGTGCGGCACGATTTCGCCATGGCGCACCATCAGCGCGGTCTTGATCAGGCCGGCGATGCCCGCAGCGGCTTCGAGATGGCCGATGTTGGTCTTCACCGATCCCACCGCGCACGGTTCGCTGCGCGGATCGCCGCCCAGCACCTCGGCGAGCCCCTGGATTTCGATCGGATCGCCCAGCGCCGTGCCGGTGCCGTGCGCTTCGATGTAACCGAGCTGCGCCGGTGCGATGCCCGCCTGTGCGAGCGCGCGGCGCACCACCGCGATCTGCGCGGCCCGACTGGGCGCGGTGAGGCCGTTGCTGCGTCCGCTCTGATTCACCGCCGAACCGCCGATGACGGCCTGGACCGGATCGCCGTCCCGCAGGGCGTCGGACAGCCGCTTGAGCACGACCAGACCGCAGCCTTCGCCACGCACGTAACCATCCGCGCGCGCGTCGAAGGTTTTGCAGCGGCCGTCGGCAGCCATCATTCCGGCTTGCGAGAAGATCACGCTCATGTCCGGATCAAGCATGACGTTGACGCCGCCGGCCAGGGCCAGATCCACTTCTCCGGTGCGCAGCGCCTGGCATGCCAGATGCACCGACACCAGCGAGGCCGAGCACGCGGTGTCCACCGCCATGCTGGGTCCGAGCAGACCCAATTGGTAGGAAATGCGATTGGCGGCGATGCTGAGGGCGTTGCCGGTACCGCTGAGCGCGGTCAGGGCATCGAGCTTGCCGTGCAACCGCCGCCCGAAATCATTGCTGCCGATGCCGACGTAGACGCCGGTGGCGCTGCCGGCCAGCGTATCGGCGGGGATCGCGGCATCTTCCAGTGCGTGCCACGCGGCCTGCAGCAGCATGCGCTGCTGCGGATCCATCTCGCGCGCTTCGGCTTCGGAGATTCCGAAGAATGCCGCGTCGAAGCGTTCGATGTCGTCGACGAAACCGCCCCAGCGGGTGCAGGCCTTGCCACGGACACCGGGTTCTCCGGCGTACAGGGCGGCGGCATTCCAGCGCTGCGGCGGCACTTCGCCGATCGCGTCCACGCCCTCGCGCAACATCGCCCAGAATGCGGCCTTGTCCGCTGCGCCCGGAAAGCGGCAAGCCATGCCGACGATCGCGATGCGGTCGCCCTGCCCCACCGCGCGCGCCACGCTCGATGGCGTGGCGTCGCCCGGCTGCAGGTGCTGCACGAGCAGACGGATGTTCGGGTAATCCCACAGCAGGGTCGGCGGCAGCGGGCGGCCGAGCCAGGCCTCCAGCGCGGCGGACATCTCCACCGCTTCGACCGAACCGAGTCCGAATTCGACGAAGGGACGATCCAGATCGATCGATGCAGGCGCGGTGCGCAGACGGGCCGCGATGCGCTGTATCAACCAGTCGGCGACCGAACCTGCGGGCTGCGCGGCAGCGGTTGGCGTGGGCACCAGGCCGGGCGCGTCGTCGAACGCACCGGCCAGATACATCGCACGCGCATCGCGACGGCGCAGCTTGCCGCTGGAAGTGACCGGCAGCGAGCCGGTCTTGAGCAGCCGTACCGAATACGGAACCGCCTCGAAGACCGCGGCGACGCGACCGGCGATGCGCTGCGCCATCTCCTGGGCATCGACCCTGCGGCGGAAATCCAGTTCCTGCAGCACGACCAGGCGCTCCTGGCCTTCGTGCTCGAGACTGAAGGCGACGCCGAAGCCGGGACGCAGTTCGTCGCCGCAGGTCTGCACCACGCCTTCGATGTCGGTGGGATAGAGATTGCGGCCCGCCAGGATCACCAGATCCTTGATGCGGCCGGTGACGTAGAGCCGGCCGTCGCACACCGCGCCGAGATCGCCGGTACGCATCCACGGCCCGCGACCATCGGCGGTATGCGCGCCGAAGGCGGCGGCGCTTTCTTCCGGACGCTGCCAGTAGCCGCGCGCGACGCCGCCGTTGTTGACCCAGATTTCGCCGATCGCGCCTTCGGCGCAAGGCTGCGATGTGGCGGTGTCCACCACCGCCACGCTGTCGTCCATCGGACCGCAGGCCACCAGCGTGCGCGCATTGTCCGCCGTGGAGGCTTCGAGGCGGCCCTGCTCCTGCGCTGCGGGATCGACAGCGTGCGTGACCACGCCGGGCGTGCCGGTAACCAGCAGCGTGGCCTCGGCCAAGCCGTAGCACGGCAGGAAGAACTCACGGCGGAATCCGGTGCCAGCAAACGCGGCGACGAAGCGGTCAAGCGTGCCCGCCCGCACCGGTTCGGCGCCGTTGTAGGCCACGTGCCAGCTGGAAAGATCCAGTCCCTCGCATTGTTCCGGCGAGATCCGGCGCGCGCAGAGATCGAATGCGAAGTCCGGCCCGCCCGAATGGGTGGCGCGTTCGCGCGAGATCATCTCGAACCAGCGCGCCGGCCGTTGCAGGAAGGCCGCCGGAGACATCAGGTGACAACTGATGCCGACGTAGAGCGGCTGCAGGATGCCGCCGATCAGACCCATGTCGTGATACGGCGGCAGCCAGGACGCGCACACCGAGGTGTCCTGCAACTGGAAGAGCTGGCGGATGCGCTCCGAGTTGTCCAGCAGGTTGGCGTGCGAAACCATCACGCCCTTGGGCACACCGGTGGAACCGGAGGTGTATTGCAGGAACGCCAGCGTCTCGCCGTCGGAGCCCGATGGACGCCAGAGCGCGTGCTCGCCGGTGGGCACCGCGTCCACCGAAATCCATTGCAACGGCGGCATGTCTTCGATTTCGGCGGTCAGCGCGCGCAGCCGCGCCTCTTCGGCGGCCACGGTCAGCACCACCACCGCATGCGAGTCCTGCACGATCGCCCGCACGCGCGGCAAATTGCGCGCGTTGCGCGGCGGATACGCCGGCACGGCGGTCATGCCGGCATAGAGGCAGGCCATGAACGCGACGATGTAATCGAGGCCGGGCGGCAGCAGCAGCAGCACGCGCTCGCCAAGACCGGCCGAGGCTTGCAGCCGCGCGCCGACCGCGCGCGCGCGCCGATCCAGTTCGGCGTAAGCGATCGGCTCGGGGGCCTCGCCCTCGCCATCATTGAGGAAGGTGTAGGCGACGCGCTCCGGCTGCGCCTGCGCGTGGCGACGCAGGATTTCGTCGAAGGTATGCGGCTGAATGGACATGCGGGCGGCTCTCTGCTCAGGCCTGCGCGGGCTGCGCGGTGGGCGTCTGCATGACGACCCGGCCCTTGGTCGTGTCGTGCTGCATCTTTTCCCACAAGCGGGTCACCGGCAGGGTCTGCCACGAGTCGTTGAAATGCTCGATCACCGGCACTTCCGCGTCGCTGAACGCCGGATGGTAGATGGTGAAGAACAGCACCACGCGCACGCTGTCGCTGTCGTTGCGCACCGAATGCACGTAAGAGTCGTCGAACACCATCACCTTGCCTTCTTCCCACGGCCGGGTTTCGTCACCGACGGTGACCGCGCATTTCGGCGGCACGATCAGCGGCAGATGCACGCGCAGCACGCCGTTGAACGGGCCGGTGTGCGGCGGCAGACCCGAGTGCGGATTGAGCGCCGCGAACATCGTCATCGTGCGTTCCTGGCGCGGGATCGATTCCAGGATCGAGGCCGTCACCGGGCACAAGGCCGCAAAGTCCTCGTTGCGCTTGCCGAACAGGTACAGGAAGAAGCTGTTCCAGCCTTCGTGCGAGCTGCCCTGGCCGCCGCGATACATCTGGAACTTGTCGCGCTGATGCGCAAGCGCGTTGTCCAGCTCGGCGCGGATCTGCGGATAGGCCGCCTCCAGCCGCGCGGTGAACTCGAATTCGGATGCGTCGTAGAAGGTGTGCGCGGGTACGCCAGGAATGAACAACGGCGGCTTCTGCTGCGGATCGGTGTACGGCGAAGGCGTGTTGTGCACGGGCTTGGCCAGCACATCGAATACCGACTCGATGCCCAATGCCTGCAGCCCGCGCTGCACGGTCGGCAGCGCGTCGAGCGCCTGGTAGGCATCGCGCAACGCTTTCAGATTGTCGGCACGGGTGCTGCACAGAGCTTCGACCAGTTCTGGTGCGGGCGCGTTCTTCGGGTCGCCGATACGCAGGAAGCGGGTGAGCCGCAGCATGTGCCCGGACAGGCGCATGCCCCAGGCGGCGGTGTGGGGAAACATCCGCGGCCCGAGCAGAAAACGGCGGAAGGGCGGGAGCTTCAGCGCGATCACCGCCAGCACGACCGGAGACAGTACAGCGGCGATGAGAAGCAGAACGATGTTCATACGTTGGGTCTCCGCAACAGGCGGTTCAGGGGGATTCGGAAGTCGGATGCGTGGATCGGGGAAATCGGCGCGCGGCGCTCAGCGCGGATCGGGGGATGCCGCCACTTCGGGAGGAGTTCCTGTCGCGAAGACCAGCGCGCCGAGCGCGTAGCTCCAGGCGGCCATCACGGTGATGATCAGCAGCGTGAGCAAGGTGCCCAGAGCGATGCCGAACGCACCGGGCAGATAGTGGAACAGCCGCTCGATCGCGGCTTCCACGCCGATGGCGCCGCCCGAGAGCAGCAATACCAGCAACGGATTGCGCACTGCCGCGACAACGGCCCGGATCAATGCCGATATTCCGCGCAACCGGCCGATCGAGACCGCAGCGGCGACGAAGGTCACGGGCATCGCCGCAACGAAGAGCACCATCTTGAAATGCAGTTGCGCTTCGGGAGACATCGCCCCCGGCTGCGAGAGAAAGGTCGCAGCCACCTGCCTGCCGTCGTGGAAGAGCGTCCACAGCAAGGCGATGGACAACGGGAGCCACACGCCCGCCACCAGCGGGGCGGTCACGCCCAGCGGCCTAGCGAATCCGGACAGCACGCGCCACGGGCGCGGCTTTTCGCCGCCGTCGGCGGCCTGGAACATCCCCATCACCTGCGCGCCGAGCATGCCGGACGCGGCGATCTTCAACGCCAATCCGACATGCGGCACCAGAATGGGGATCTCGATCGCCACCGCCATCAGCACAGTGGTGAGCAGCCAACGCACCGGGTAGCGTGCGAACAGGGCGCCGGCATGGATCACCGATTGCCTGAGTTGCGAAATCGAGACCATGTGCGGTGGTGTCGGAACAGCGACCGGTACTGCGGTATTCATTTCATTGCCTCCATTGCAGGTGTATGTCCCACGACGGCTGCCGCAGTGACGTTTTCCAGTGTTTTTTCGATGTCCGCCACCACCCGCGCCAACAGGGCGTCGCGCGCGGTGTGGATGAAGAAATGCCCGCCGTCGAACATCTGCATCGAGAAGCCGCCGCGCGTTTGCTCGCGCCATGCTGCGATCGCAGGTTCGGGAATCATGGTGTCGGTGCGTCCGCCGAATGCGGCGATCGGACAGGGCAACGCCCCCTCCGTCTGGTAGGTGTAGGTCTCCACCGCCGCGAAATCCGCGCGCACCATCGGCATCAGCAGCGACAGCAGCTCCGGATGCTGCAGGACTTCGGCCGGCGTGCCCTCGTACTCGCGCAGGCGGTCGCCGAACTCGGCGTCGGACAGCGCATGGATCGGCGGTTCGGGATAGCCCAGATGCGGCGCGATGTAGCCCGACACCAGCAATCGGCGCGGCAGGCGCATCCCGCTGCGGCGCATCAGCCGCGCAGTCTCGAACGCCACCAGCGCACCCATGCTGTGACCGAAGAAGACCAGCGGTCGCGGGTCGGGATCCTGCAGCAGCGCATGCATCACGCCCAGCGCCATTTCGCCGATGGAGCGCAACGGCGCATCGCGGAAGCGCGCGCCGCGTCCGGGCAATTGCACCACCTGCAGCAGCACCTGCTGCGGCATCGACTGACGCCAATCCGCATAGACATGGGCCGCACCGCCGGCATAGGGAAAGCACAGCAGGCGCAGGGTCGCGGCGCTGTCGTCGGGGCCCGGCATGCGGACGATCCATGGAGACGCGCGGCTCATGCGATCACCGGCTGCGGATCGGATGTGGTCATGGAAGCAGACTCGTCCGCGGACGCAGCGAAAGCGAACTCCCGATGCAGGCATTCCACCGCGTTGCGCACGCCGTGCTCGGTGTCCGGATCGGCGGCGAAGGCCTGGCATCGCGGCGTCAGCGCCAGCGCCTCGCGCACGCGCCCGATCACGGTGTCCACATCGATATCGGTGTCGACGATGGGCGTCGCGGCCAGACCGTGCTCGGCCAGCAACTGGCCCCAGTACGGCTGATCGAAGAGATTGCCCATCGCCAGCGAGGGCACGCCTGCGCGCAGCGCCGCTGCGCTGCCGCCCGCACCGCCGTGATGGATCACGCAGCAGGCCTGCGCAAACAGCCAGCCATGCGGTACTTCGTCGACCAGCAGCATGCGTTCGGACGCAGGCACCGACGGCGGCGGCGCGTCCGCCAGCAGGGCCTGCACGATCACCGGCAAACCCATCGCGTCCAGCGCCTGCAGGACCACGCGCAGCTTGGCGTCGATGTGATCGCCCGCGCTGCTGCCCAGGGTAACGACCACCGGCTGCGGGTAACGGCGCAGGAACGCTTCCAGCGCCGGTTCCGGCACCCAGTCCGGATCATGGGTGGGGCCGTGCAGAAAACCGACGACGCGATGCTGCGGCGGCCAGTGCGCGGACTCGGACAGCAGGCGCGGACTCATCGCAACCAGGTTCAATCGCGGCGAATAGACGCTGTCGGCGACGACGTCCACTGGGCGCAGACCATGCGCAGCGCGGAATTCGGACAGCCGATCGCCCCACAGCCAGCGCGAATAGCCCTGCCGCGCGCGCAGCTCCTCGCGCGAGGCCATGGCTTGTTCGCAACCGATGCCGGCCGCGTTCAAGGTCACGCTGGCCCACGGCAGGCCGAGGGATTCGGCCGCAAGGCCGCCGCCGACCTGCAGCCAGTGCGCGATCACCGCATCGCAATCCGCCGCAGCCTCGCAGCAATCGGCGAACAGGCGATCGAGATCGCCGAGCAGCACCTCCTGCAGCAGGGCGCGGTTCTGGCGTCGCGGATTGGGCTCCGCATGCATCGTGTCCATCATGTCGCGATACGCCGCAGTGGCCATCGGACTGCCCAGCGCATGGAACGCAAAGCCATGCCGACGCACCAGCTCCGCGTGCGCCGACAGCGCGCCGAAACGCACCGTATCGCCGCGCGCGCGCAGACCGCCGGCCAGCGTCAGCAATGGCTGCACGTCGCCGCGCGTTCCCCAGGTCAGTACCGCCCAGCGCATCGTCCGGCTCCCCGCAACTCAGGCGGCGACCGCGCCGTCGCGTTCGGCCAACTTGCGGCGCAACGCAGCGACGAGTTCGCCGACGGTGGACAGCTCCAGCATCTCCTCGGGATCGAGTTCGATGGTGAAGGCCTCTTCCAGGTCGTACATCATGTTCATCAGCTTGAGCGAACTCAGTCCGAGGCTGTCGGTGCTGCGATCGTCGGTGATCGTGGCCGGGTCCACTTCGAGCTTGAGCTGCGCCACCAGCACCCGCAGTGCGGTTTCGCGAATAACGTCTTGTGTCATCGGGGGATCCTCGGAGCGGGTCCGGTCGTGGAAATGCGGTGTGGGAAAGTGCTTTGAACACCGGTCATGGCGTCGTCAACTCGGTCTGCCGCGCATCGCTGCCGCTGCCTTCGCGCGCGTCGACGGCATGGAACAGTTCCAGCAGTCGCGCCGCCAGGGTCGTGGCGTGCGGACGCTTGACCAGGGTCAGATGGTTACCCGGCACCGGAATCACGGTCAGCCCGCCCGGCGTGTACGCGCGCCACAGATCGATGTTCACCGGCGGCGTGTTTTCCGAAGCTTCCTCGGCGGTGAACAGCACCGCCGGCTGCGCCAGCGGCTGCAACCGGTAACGCAGGGCCAGATCGATGTTGCTGGCGATGCGCGCCATGAACTGTTCGGCGTCGCGGGTGCGGAAACCGCGCGGCAGGATGTCGAGGTCGTAGGCGATCTCCAGCACGCGCGCGAAGCGTTTCTTGCTCTTGCGCATGACGTGATCCATCTTCGCGTGATCGGGCACCGCTTCCAGTTCGGCACGACCGATGCCCAGTTCGAAGGTGTCGCACACCAGCATCAGCGTATCGAGCAGGCCGTTGGCGCTCTGCGCTTCGCCGTCCATCAATGCGAGCACGCCGATGCGCTGGCCTGCGGCATCGAGTTGACGCGCCATCTCGAACGCCACCGCAGCGCCCATCGAGTGCCCACCGAGCAGATACGGGCCCTCCTGCTGCTGCGCGCGCATTTCGCGCACGTAGCCGGCGGCCATCGCTTCGATGCTGGCGTTGGCCTCCGGATCGAGGAAGCGACCATGCGATTGCAGGCCATAGAACGGCTGCTCCGGTCCCAGCGCGCGGGCGAGATCCTGGAAACCCAGCACGTCGCCGCCGGCCGGATGCACGCAGAAGAACGGTCTGCGACCCGGCGCGCCGGCCTGCAACTGCACCAGCATGCGTTCGTCGGAGGCGTCGATCGACGCGCGTACGCGCTCGGCCATTTCGGCCACGGTCTGCGCCTGGAAGATCGCCGAGACCGGCAGATCCTGACCCATCTCCGAGGACACCCGCGCCATCACGCGATAGGCGCTGAACGATTCGCCGCCCAGATCGAAGAAGTTGTCGTTCACGCCGATCCGGTCGACGTCCAGCACTTCGCGCCAGATCGCGGCGAGCTGCGTCTCCACGTCGTTGCGCGGGGCGACGAAGGACGTGTCCAGCTGCGGGCGCACCGCCTGCAGATACGGCAACTTCGCGCGATCGAGCTTGCCGTTGTTGGTGAGCGGGAATTCCTGAAGATGCACGAAGCCCAGCGGCAGCATGTATTCGGGCAGGGTGCGGCCGAGGAATGCGCGCAGTGCGGTGGTCGAGATCGGCTCCGGCCCGGTGTAGTACATCAGCAGACCGTCGCGCTGCGCGCGGTCGCGGGTGACCAGGATCGCCGCGCCGGTGACCGCTTCGTGCGCCAGCATCGCCGCTTCGATTTCGCCGGGCTCGATGCGATGGCCGCGGATCTTCACCTGCTGATCGGCGCGACCCATGTATTCGAGATCGCCATCGCTGCGCCAACGCGCCAGGTCGCCGCTGCGGTACAGACGCGCACCGGATTCGCCGCCGAACGGATCGGGCACGAATCGCGATGCGGTCAGACCGGGACGACCCGCGTAACCGCGCGCCAGACCGGCACCGCCGACGTAGATCTCGCCGCACACGCCCACCGGCACCGGCTGCGCATCCGCATCCAGCACGTACAGCGACAGATCGGCCAGCGGGCCACCGACGCGACGCGCCGGTGGCGCGGTCACGTCTTCCGGCTGCACTTCACGCCAGGTGACATGCACCGTGGTTTCGGTGATGCCGTACATGTTGATCAGCTTCGACTCCGGATTGGCGCGATGCGCGAACCATGGACGCAGCGCGGCGTGTTCCAGCGCTTCGCCGCCGAAGACGACGTAACGCAATGTCGATGTCCACGTCCAGTCTTCGCCGATCGCGGAGCTGTCGAGCAGACGGCCGAACGCCGACGGCGTCTGCGACAGCACGGTCACGCCGTGCTGTCGCATCAGATCGGTGAATTCCATCGGCGAACGCGCGACCGTCTGCGGCACCACCACCAGGCGCGCGCCGTGCAGCAACGCGCCGAAGATTTCCCACACCGAGAAGTCGAAACACACCGAGTGGAACAAGGTCCACACGTCGTTCTCGTCGAACGCGAAGCGCTGATCGCAGGCGGCGAACAGGCGCATCGCGTTGCGATGGGTCAGCAGGGTGCCCTTGGGCCGTCCGGTGGAGCCGGAGGTGAAGATCACGTAGGCCAGCGAGTCCGGCCCGTGCAGCAGCGCAGGCACGGCATCGGGCTGCGCGGCCAGCGTGTCGGCGTCGCGCTCCAGACAGATCACCTGCGATGTGCAGGCGGCCATGCGTTCCGCGGTGGGGCCGCGACCGATCGCCACGCGCGCACCGGCGTCGGCGACCATGAACGCGACGCGCTCGTCGGGATAATCGGGCTCGATCGGCAGATATGCGCCGCCGGCCTTGAGCACGGCGAGGATCGCGACGATCATTTCCGCCGAACGCGGCAGACAGATCGCCACCGGCTGTTCCGGGCCCACGCCCAGTGCGCGCAGCCGCTGCGCCAGGCGATTGGCCCGGGTGTGCAGCTCGGCATGCGTCAGCGTGATTCCGCCGAAGCTCAATGCCGGACGCCCGGCGTATCGCGTGCCGGCATCGTCCAGCGCGCCCGCAAGATCGCCCACGGTATCGAAACGACTGCGCGCGCCGCCCAGCGTATGCAGCACTTCGTGCTCGCTGGCGGTGTCCATCACCGGCAGCACGCACAGGGCTCTGGACGGCTCGGCCAGCGCAGCCACCAACAACGTGCGCAGGCTTTCGAGCATGCGCACGACGGTGCCGCGATCGAACAGGTCGGTGTTGAACTCCAGTTCGACCTGGGTCGCGGCTTCGTCGTGCGCCACGGTGATGGCCAGATCGAACTTGCTGCGGTCGAACGCGAAGTCGAAGTGCTCGGCCCGCACTGCGGCATCCGCAGATGCGGGCGAGGTCTTCTGCGCGGAGGTCTGCCAGGCGAAGCTGGTGTCGAACAGCGGCTGGCGGCTGAGATCGCGTTCGATCGCGATTTCGCTGACCAGCGATTCGAACGGATAGTCCTGATTCGCCAGACCGTGGATCACGGTCTGGCGCACGCCTTGCAGCAGCGTGTCGAAGCCGGCGGCGTTCGCCAGCCGCGTGCGCAGCGGCAGCATGTTGACGAACACGCCGAGCATGCGTTCGAGCTGCGGATGCTGGCGACCGGCCACCGGCACGCCGACGATGATGTCGTCCTGCCCACACCAGCGATGCAACAGCAGGTTCCACGCCGCCAGCATCACCATGAACGGGCTGGCGC
>JBAQRU010000083.1:0-6235 GCA_049296025.1 Lysobacteraceae bacterium
AGTTGGTGCCGGGGCCGCCGGCTGGGCCGGGCGGGTTGTTGTCGCGGTCGTGGCTGCGCGCGCAGGCGGTGCCGGCGAAGGCGAGCGCGATGGTCAAAGCGAATGCGGACAGCAGGGATTGGGACGATGTCATCGGGTGGCTCCGTGTGCGTGGAAGACCACCGGGAAATGCCTGCGAGGGCCATGGCGTTGACGTTGTAGCTGCGATCGTTCATCGGACGGTCGGTTTGCGTTGCAAGCGTTCACTGCCCGCAAAAAAACATGCGTAAAAAAACGGCCGGGTTTCCCCAGCCGTTTTCGATCGGTATCGAGCCACTTCGATCACAACATCCCGATCACTTCATCTGCGCAGCGACGAAATCCCAGTTCACGAGGTTCCAGAACGCTTCCACATACTTCGGTCGCGCGTTGCGGTAGTCGACGTAGTAGGCGTGTTCCCACACATCGCAGGTGAGCAGGGGAGTGTCGTCGCCGGTCAGCGGAGTGGCGGCGTTGGACGTGCTCACGAGTGCGAGCGAACCATCCGGACGCTGCACCAGCCAGCCCCAGCCGGAGCCGAAGGTGCCGATGGCGGTCTTGGTGAACTCTTCCTTGAATTTGTCGAAGCTGCCGAAAGCGGCGTTGATGGCATCGCCCAGTTTGCCGGTCGGCGCACCGCCGCCGTTGGGTTTGAGGCAGTTCCAGTAGAACGTGTGGTTCCACACCTGCGCGGCATTGTTGAACATGCCGCCCTGCGCCTTGCGCACGATCTCTTCGAGCGACAGATCGGCGAACTCGGTGCCCGGGATCATGTTGTTGAGGTTGGTGACGTAGGCCTGGTGGTGCTTGCCGTAGTGGAAATCGATGGTTTCCGCCGAAATATGCGGTTCCAGCGCGGTGCGGTCGTAGGGCAGGGCGGGCAGCTCGATGGCCATGGGCGGGCTCCTTGGGGGTAGGGTGAGTGCGGGCACCGGACGGGTCCGGAGCCGCGTGAACGATTACAATGCGCGACTCTAGCCACATGATTCTAACCCCACCTTGGCCGTCGCGACCCGAGCGTCGCTGGCCTCATCCCGCAGGAGAGTCCCATGCCGGTGTTGGAACGCATCCAGTCCGAAATCGAAACCCATCCCATCGTGCTGTTCATGAAGGGCACCCCGCAATTCCCGATGTGCGGTTTTTCCAGCCGTACCTCGCAGGCGCTCAAAGCCGCTGGCGCGACCGGCTACCACACCATCAACGTGCTGGAAGATCCTGAAGTGCGCGCCAATCTGCCGCGCTTTTCGAACTGGCCGACCTTTCCGCAGTTGTTCATCAACGGCGAACTGATCGGTGGCTGCGACATCACCATTGAGCTGTTCGAATCCGGCGAGCTCGCGCGCATGATCGCCGAGGCGCAGAAGGCCTGATGTCGGAAAGCGCAATGCCGGAAGAGGTGAAGTCACAGGTCGTGCAGCACGACGCTCGCCCGCTCGAAGGCCGCGTGGTGCTGGTGGTCGGCGCGCACGGCGCGCTGGGCCATGCGGCGTCGCTTGCCTGCGCGGATGCGGGGGCGACCGTGGTGCTGCTCGGTCGCAAAGTACCCAGGCTCAACCGTGTCTACGACGCCATCATCCGCCAGGGCGGCGAGGCGCTGCTGTATCCGCTCGACCTCGAAGGTGCGACGCCCGACGATTACGCCGAGATGGTCGAGCGCATCGAATCCGGGACTGGTCGGCTCGATGGTGTGTTGCACTGCGCTGCGGATTTTCCCGGGTTGACGCCGCTGGAACACACCGACCCGGCCGCGTTCGCGCGTGCGCTGCACGTGAATCTGACCGCGCGCTGGTGGCTGACCCAAGCGTGCCTGCCGCTGTTGCGTCGTGCGGAGGACAGTGCCGTGGTCTTTGCGATCGATGATGCGCTGGTGAGCGGTCTGCCTTACTGGGGCGGTTATGGCATTGCCCAGGCTGCATCGAATGCGCTGCTCGGGACACTGCATGCCGAGCTTGCGAATTCGAGCGTGCGCGTCAGCGGCCTCGCGCCCGGTCCGATGCGCACGCCGCTGCGCGCGAAAGTGTTCGTCGAAGAAGACACCGCCGACACCAGCGATGTCGCTGCGGTCGCGCCAGCCTGCGTGCATCTGCTGTCCGCCGCAGGCGTCGAACAGCGCGGCACGCTGTGGGCGCCGACGCGGTGAGCATCGCCTCGGCCGCTTTGCTGCTGTTCCTGATCCTCGATCCGCTCGGAAATATTCCGGTATTCCTGAGCCTGTTGCGCAGCCTGCCGCCGCGCCGGCAGCGAATCGTGCTCGCGCGCGAGTTGTTGATCGCGCTGGTGGTGCTGATGCTGTTCCTGTGGTGCGGCAAGTACGCGCTGGAGCTGATGCACCTGCGCGAGGAGTCGGTGTCGATCGCCGGAGGCATCGTGCTGTTCCTGATCGGCATCCGCATGATTTTTCCGCCGCCGGAAGGCCTGATGGGCGAGATCCCCGACGGCGAGCCGTTCATCGTGCCGATGGCCATTCCGCTGGTCGCCGGTCCATCGGGCATGGCGGCGGTGATCCTGATGGGCAGCAACGACCCCGCGCGGCTCGGTGACTGGAGCCTGGCACTGATGATCGCGTGGGCGGCGACCGCCCTGATCCTGTTCTTGGCCACCTATCTGTACAAATGGCTCGGTCAGCGTGTCCTTGTTGCTGTCGAGCGGTTGATGGGCATGCTGCTGGTTGCGATCTCGGTGCAGATGTTGATGGACGGCATCTCGACCTATCTGCAGGTCAAGGGGCCTTGAGGGTTCTGTGACGAAATCCCTGTGTGACCGTCCAGTACGCTGAACCCCTTGCGGCGTAACGTTCAAGTGAAACCTCAGGCGTGTTCATTCAATGAATTCAATGGCTTACATGCCGGAAAACCGTCATTCCACTGTCATGTTCAAGCTCTATCGTGTTAACCTATAGTTAACCCAAGACCTAATCGGCTGTACAGGTTCCGGGTCAATCTCCCCGCTGACCGGATCGCGGCGCCACAAGCGCTCGCGATCTTTATGTACGACCCATCGCATCGTTCTCCACCGAGGCCAATAGCAATGAACCATACGAATCGTCTCCGACTTTCCAAACTGTCGATCGGACTCATCGTCGCCCTCGCAGCGGCGCCTGCGTTTGCGCAGAACACCACTGCCGCCCTGGGCGGTCAGGTTGTCGGGGCCGATGGCCAGCCGATCGCCGGAGCTGAAGTCACCATCGTGCACAGCGAGTCGGGCTCGGTCAGCCGCGTCGTCACCGACGCCAACGGCCGCTACAACGCACGTGGTCTGCGCGTCGGCGGTCCGTATGCAATCACTGCGAACAAGGAAGGCTCGGGCACGCGCAGCGAAGACGGCGTCTACCTCGCGCTGGATCAGGTATCGGAAGTGAACCTGTCGATCGGCGCGCAGGAACTCGACGCGATCACGATTTCCGGCAGCGCCGGTCCGGAGGTCTTCAGCGCCGACAAGATGGGCGCCGGGACTTCGATCAGCCGCCAGGATCTCGACAAATACGCATCTGTCCAGCGCAATCTGCAGGACTACGCACGCTTCGATCCGCGCATCTCGCAGACCGACAAGGAGCGCGGCGAAATCTCCGCTGGCGGCCAGAACTCGCGCTACAACACCGTCACCATCGACGGCGTCGCCACCAACGACACCTTCGGTCTGGAATCCAACAACCTTCCGACCGCCAAGCAGCCGATCTCGATCGACGCGATCCAGTCGGTGCAGGTCAACATCTCCAATTACGACGTGACCCAGAAGGGCTACACCGGCGCCAACATCAACGCGGTCACCAAGTCTGGCACCAACGCGTTCAAGGGCTCGGTCTATTACGTCTACCGCGACGAAAACGGCGCGGGCGATCGCTACAACCGCACCAACGACAGCTACTTCGCCGCCCCGGCGTTCGAGGAAACCACCAAGGGCATGACCTTCGGTGGTCCGCTGATGAAAGATCGCCTGTTCTTCTTCGCTTCGTACGAAGAACTGAAGAGCTCGCGCGGAACCCCGGAATTCGGCCCGCTGGGCAGCTCGCGGACCAATGTCGCGATCACACCGACCGCGATCAGCGGCGCCCAGGGCATCGCCAGCACGCAGTACAACGTCGATATCGGCTCGGCCGAAACCTCCGAGACGGAACTCACGGTCAAGGATGCCCTGATCAAGCTCGACGCCAACATCGGCGACAATCATCGCGCCAGCCTGCGCTGGAGCAAGACCGAGCAGTCCGATCCGATTTTCCCGACCTTCTTCAACAATGCCATCTCGCTGAGCTCCCACTGGTATAGCCAGGAAAAGACCATCGAGACGTTCGTCGGCGAATTCTTCTCCGATTGGAGCGACACGTTCTCGACCGAGTTCAAGGCGTCCTATCGCGACTACACCAGTGCGCCGGTCAACAACTCCGATCTGCCGCAGATCCGCCTGAACTTTGCCGGCGCGCTGCCTGCCGGTTCTCCCTCGGTGTCCAGCACCAACGCCGGTCTCGTGTTCGGCACCGAGCGCAGCCGCCACTTCAACGATCTCGCGACCGAGACCTGGAACTTCTACGCGGCCGGCAATCTGTTCCTCGGCGATCACACCCTGAAGTTCGGCGTCGATTACGACGACAACACTATCTACAACGCCTTCCTGCAGGATACGAAGGGCAACTACACTTTCGCCTGCATCAACGGCGCGGCAGGGTTCTACCAGTTCACCGCCGCTGCAGTGACCTGTAACGCCAGTTTGTCACGGGCTCAGAACGAAGCTGCAGTCCTCGAGAACTTCCGCCGTGGCCGTCCCACCAGCTATCAGGTGCAGGTCGGTGCCCCGGGCTTCGACATCAACGACGGCGTCGCCAATTGGGATTACCAGAATCTCGGAGTGTTCCTGCAGGACACCTGGGTGGTCAACGACAAGCTGACCCTGACCGCCGGCGTGCGCCTCGACCGCAAGGGCATGGGCGAAAGCCCGCTGCTCAACACCGCCGCCGCCGCCGCCACCGTCGCCGGTGCGCTCACCGGCTCGACCACGCCACAGAACGGCACGGTGACCCGCGCCACCGGTGGCTTCGGCATCCGCAACGACGTCACCCTCGACGGCAACACGCTCTTCCAGCCGCGCTTTGGTTTCAACTACACCTTCGCCAGCGAGCGTCAGACCCAGCTGCGCGGCGGTTTCGGCCTGTTCGAGGGCGCTGCGGCCAACGTGTGGCTGTCCAACCCGTATTCCAACACCGGTATCGCCACCCGCATCATCGGCTGCGGCATCTCCGGCTTCGACCCGTGTCCGACTACAGGTGGTCTGTTCACTCCGAACACTGGCGCGCAGCCGACCAGCTTCACGGGTGCCATCCCGGCCGCCAACGTCGATTTCCTGTCAACGGACCTGCGTCAGCCGTCCGTCTGGAAAGCGAACATTGCGTTCGAACATGAGCTGCCGTGGTGGAACATGGTCGCGGGAATCGAGTACATCCGCACGCAGGTCAAGGACGGCGTGTACTACCGTCATCTCAACCTGGGTAATCCGACGCTTCAGGGTCGTGACGGCCGCAACCTGTACTACACCCCGCAGGGTTACAACGAGGCTTGCTGGAACACTAATGGTTCCAATAACACCACTAATACGCCTGGCAGACCCTGCGGTGGTTTCCGGAATCGCGCGCTCAACAACGCCAACTTCGCCAACGTGCTGCTTGCCGAGAACACCAGCAAGGGCTACGGCGACAATCTGACCCTGTCCTTGAGCGGCCAGTTCATGGAAGATTTCCGCTGGGGCTTGGGCTACGCCTACACCCGCGCGAAGGAAGTCAGCCCGCTGACGTCTTCGGTGTCGAATTCGAACTGGAACTCGGTGTCGGTGTTCAACGCGAACGAAGAAGTGGCCGCCAATTCGGCGTACCTGGTGAAGGACCGCTTCATCGGTCAGCTCACCTGGAGCCACAAGTTCTTCGGCGACAACGCAACCACCTTCGGTCTGTTCTATGAAGGTCGCAAGGGCAAGCCGTACAGCTGGATCTACAACAACGACCTCAACGGTGACGGCATCACCAACGACCTGATGTATATCCCGACCCGCTTCGGCTCGGGCGATGTCGTGTTCCGCGACGTCAATGCGAGCGGCAGCGGCGCCGATGAAGAAGCGCTGTTCTGGCAGATCGCGAACGCGAACGGTCTGAACCGCTATGCCGGCGGTGCGGTCGAGCGCAACAGCTCGTTCGCTTCCTGGACCAACAACTTCGACGTGCGTTTCAGCCAGGAAT
>JBAQRU010000084.1:0-7711 GCA_049296025.1 Lysobacteraceae bacterium
AGCCTACTCGCTGTTGTAGGAGCGGCTGAAGCGGCCCCTGCAGAAAAGCAGGGCGCGGGTTGCTCAGTAGTACAACGTCACCAGATGCTTGGCTTCGGCAAAAAATAACCAGCGTTCCACCAGTGCGCCCAGCTGGAACGACACCGCACCGACCCACAGCAGAACGGTGACGTCGCCGTGCGGCAGCAGCCATACCGGCAGCGCGCACAGTGCGGGGATCAGCGCGAACAGCACGACCGAGAGCGTGCGCAGTGTCTTCGCGTGTTTGCGCGCGACCACGAAGCCCATTTCGCGGGTGAGGTAATTGCTCTCGGTGTGTGGGCGCTCGAAGCTCGACACGGTGCTACCGGGCAGACCGACCGCATCGCCGGTGTCGTGCGGTAGCGGATCGCGGTCGATATCGCGCCAGTAGCGACGCTTGACCAGCCACAGCGCGATCGCGCCGATGACGATGCCCGCGCCGACCAGGCTCGGATCGTCGATCGTGGTGCCGGCGAACGGACCGAACAGCAGGCTTCCGCCGAGCGCGGCGAACAGCAGATAGGCCGGCGCCACCAGCCGGTGTCGCCATGCGGGGATCGGTTTGAGCGAGGCGTAGATCATCGCGGTGCTGTAGACCGCCGCGACCGCCAGCAGCGCCAGCAGCGCACCCGCCGTACGCACCAACAGGCCGTGGCGCGAGCCCCACGACAGCGCCATGACCGCAGCAGCGGCGGCGAAGCAGGCCAGCGCGAACACGCCTTCGCGCGACATCCACGATGTGCGCCACTGCGAGAACGCGCGCCACACCCGCGCGGGTTTGCCCAGATGCCACAGTGAAGCGGTCACGCCGATGGCGACCAGCACCGCGCCCACGACCAGTCCCAACATCCAGCCAAGACCGTCGAACCATTCGGGACGGTCGCCCACCGCTATCCGCAGCGCCAGCCAGAACCACAGGCCGAAGCCGGTGCCGGACAGGGTGGTGAAAACGATGACGGAAAAGGCGGGGTTCATGCGGTCCTCGCTTGCGCGACATGTTCGTGCGGAGCAGCGTGGATCATCGGCTCAACACCCGGCCCAACCAGCGCAGCAGCGGCGGCAGTGCTTCGGTATCTAGCACTTCTTCCTGCACCGTCACTGGTGCGACATCGCCTGCGCGACGTGGGCGCTGCGGCAGGTAACGGTTCACCGGCGCGTAGCCCAGTTCCGGCATCAGCGCGACGCCGCCGCGTTCGGCCACCAGTTTCGACACGTCCGAATCCGGGTCGCCCAGATCGCCGAAATGCCGGGCCTTGGTCGGGCAGGCCTGCACGCAGGCGGGCTGGCGATCTTCCTCGGGCAGCTGCGTGTTGTAGATGCGGTCGACGCAGAGCGTGCATTTCTTCATCACCCCTTCGACCGCGCTGTATTCGCGCGCGCCGTACGGGCACGCCCATGAGCACAGTTTGCAGCCGATGCATTTGTCTTCGTCGACCAGCACGATGCCGTCTTCGGCGCGCTTGTAGCTTGCGCCGGTGGGGCAGACGGTGACGCAGGCCGGGGTTTCGCAGTGCAGACAACTGCGTGGGAAGTGAAGCGTCGTTGCGGGTTGTGTGCCCCCACCTGCTCGCGCGATGCGCTCACCTCCCTCCCCCGCGTGCAGGGGAGGGTTGGGGTGGGGGCCGCACGATGCCGTCGCAGCCACTTCATAACTGTGCACACGATTGAACCAGACACCGGTCGGGTCTTTGCCGTAAGGCTGCTCGTCGGTCAGCGGCCCGGCGATGCCGCCCGCGTTCCACTGTTTGCAGCTGACCGCGCAGGCGTGACAGCCGACGCAGGTATCGAGGTCGATCACCAGTCCCAGTTTGATCTTCGACGGCGGCGGCAGGTCGGTCATGTGCGGAGGCGATCGTTCAAAACGGGAAATAGCGCGGAATCAGCACCACTGCCATCGCCCAGAACAACAGGTTCAGCGGGATGCCGATTTTCGGGAAGTCGGAAAAACGATAGCCTGCGGCGGTGTAGACCATGGTGTTGGTCTGGTAGCCGACCGGCGTGGCGAAACTCGTCGAGGCCGCGAATGCGACGGCGACCAGGAACGGTTTGGTGTCCACGCCCAGCGCCTCGGCCGCAGCGATGGCGATCGGCACGACCAGCACGGCGGCGGCGTTGTTGCTCATCACCTCGGTCATCATCGCCGTGAGCAGGTAGATGGTCGCCAGTGTCGCCAGCGGGCCGTAGCCGCCGATCCAGCCGAGCGCATTGTGCGCGACCCAGTCGGCGCCGCCGGATTTCTGCAGGGCGATGCCCAGCGGCAGCACGCCGGCCAAGAGGATGATCACCCGCCAATCGATGGCGGCGTAGGCTTCTTCGGGCTCCAGGCAGCGCAGGATCACCAGCGCCGCGCAGCCCAGCAGCGACGACGCCACGATCGGCATCCAGCCCAGCGCCGAAACGCCGATCGCCGCCACCAGGACCAGCATCGAAAGCCCGGCGCGGCGCTTGTCGATCCGTGGCTGGGTGCGCTGTCCCAGCAGGACCACGGCCGGATTGGGGCGAAGCTCCTCCAGCGCGGTCGCGGCGGCATCCACCAGCAGCACGTCGCCGACGGCCAGCGGAATATTGTCGATCCGCTGGTGCGGCGTGGCGCCGCTGCGCTGCAGGCCGTGCACGCGCATCCGGTAGACGTGGCCGAAGCGCAGCTGGGCCAGCGATTTGCCGACCAGCGCCGAGCCGGGCGCGATCATCACTTCGGCATGCACGCGCGGCGCCTCGGGATTGCCGTCCAGATCGCGCGCGACGATATCGTGCGCCAGCTGCAGCTGGCGGCGCGCCTGTTGGATATCGCGCCATTCGCCGCGCATCAACAGGCGGTCGCCGGCGATGATGGTTTCGGTGCGCGGCAGCATCGCGCCGTCGCGCACGATTTCCAGCAGGAACACATCCTTGGAGTCCACCGGAAGCAAGGTGTTGCCGGTGCGTCCGATCGCCACCGATTTTTCCGGGACCTGCAGTTCGACGAGATAGCGGCCGCGGTGATCGTCCGTGGCGGTATTGGGAATGCCCAGATCCGGCAGCAGAAACCGCTGCGCGATCATGATGTAGACCATGCCCGCCGCGACGAACCACAGCCCCAGCGGGGTGAACTCGAACAGCGTGAATCCGGATTGCCCCGATTGCCGGGCCAGCGAGTCCACCAGCAGATTGGTCGACGTGCCGACCAGAGTGCACACGCCGCCGAACTGCGCCGCGAACGACAGCGGGATCAGATATTTCGACGGCGAACGGCCGCGCGAAACCACTGCGGCGATCACCAGCGGCAGGAACACCGCGACGATGGCGGTGTTGTTGATGAACGCCGAAGCGAACGCCACCAGCGCCATCATCACCAGGGTCATCAGCCACGACCAGCGCACGCGCGCCAACAGGTCGCCGAGGGTTTGCAGGATGCCGCTGCGCTGCAGCCCGGCGCTGAGCACGAACATCGCGGCGACGGTGATCGTGGCCGGGCTGCTGAAGCCCGACAGCGCCTCGGACGGGTCAACCACGCCGAAGACCAGCAGGCTGCCCAGGACCAGCAGCGCCACCACATCCACCGGCCATTTCTCGCTGACGAACAAGGCGACCGCGCCCACCAGGACGCACAGCGTCAGTAACAGGTCAATACCCATGCGGTTGCCGTCGCCCCTCGCTGTCGGGCAATAGCAGCAAACCCAGCGCGATGATCCAGAGCGTCATCAGCAGTACCGGCAGCACGCCGAGCGTGATCAGGATCGAATCGACGCTGTTCGCGCCGCTGGCGCGCGCGGTATCCGAAGACGTGAACAACGCCCACGGCAGCACCAGACTGCCGATCTTGCCGAATGCGATGCAGGCCGAGCCGGCGATGCGGCGGCCGGCCGCGTGCGTCGCGGTGTTCATGCGCGATCCCTGTCGCGCATCGACGCGCCGTAGCGCAGCGGCGCATCGCTGGCGGCATCGAACGCGATCGGCACGAACTGCGGCGCGCTCATTCCGGCGGTGTCGGCCTTGCGGATCGACACGCGCAGATCGAACCACGCCGCCTGCCCGGTGACCGGGTCGGCATTGGCGTAATCGCCGCGCGGGGTGATGTCGGAAATCAGATGGTTGAGCAGGAAGCCTTTCTCGGCCTCGGGCGCATTCTTCGCCAGCTTCCACGCGCCCTTGCGCTTGCCGATGGCGTTCCACGTCCACACCGTGTCCGGCTGCACGTTGGCGGCGAACTTCGCCTGCACCGTGATGGTGCCGTGATGCGACGAGACTTCGATCCAGTCTTCGTCGA
Organism: Lysobacteraceae bacterium; assembly: GCA_049296025.1. Classification (GTDB taxonomy): domain Bacteria; phylum Pseudomonadota; class Gammaproteobacteria; order Xanthomonadales; family Xanthomonadaceae; genus Lysobacter_I. Next base: position 4,268 of record JBAQRU010000084.1, read on the forward strand.
CGATGCCATAGCGCGCGCCCGTGTCCGGATGCAGATACAGATAATTGCGCGTCGTGATCTGGCGCAGCCACGCGTTCTGCGAACCCCAGGCGTGATACATGAACATCGGACGCTGGGTGATGGCGGAAAGCGGCAGGGTTTCGCCATCGGTCTGCGCAGATTCAAAGGGCTCGTACCACATCGGCAGCGGATCGAAATAAGTCGCCACCCGCTCGCGATGTTCTTCCGGCGGCTGCAGCGCGCCATGGCCCTGCGCGGCGAGGCGGAATTTCTGCAGCGTCTCCGAATACAGCTGCAGCACGATCGGCTCGGTGGTCGCGATGAAGCCGAAACGATGCGCCCACTGCAGATAATCGCGGTTCGCCATTTTGTAGTAGCGCGCGGATTCCGGAATCGACGCGTGCCAGAAGCCGCCGTGTTCGATGTAGCGCTGCAGTTGTTCGGGATTCGGCGCGCCCTTGCCGGTCTCGCTGCCGTCTTCGCCGCGCCAGCCGGCGAGCAGGCCGACGCCCGGCGCGCGCTCGTGGCGCACCATGTAGTCGGCGTAGTCGCGATAGATCGGCATGCCATCGGCATTGGTCATGCCCGGCAGACCGAGACGCGCGCCCAGATCCAGCAGCACCGACTGGAAGCCGCGCACGTCGCGCGGGCGGCCGTCGCTGCCGGGCTGGGTTGCCGGATCGAACACAGGATGACGGATCGCATCCGATGCGCCATCGGCATCGGAGATCGGACGGTCGAGCAGGCTGATCGCGTCGTGGCGTTCGAGATAGGTCGTGTCCGGCAGCACCAGATCGGCGTAGGCCACCATCTCGCTGGCGTAGGCGTCGCTGTAGATGATGTGCGGGATTCTGTACTCGCCGCTGGCGTCCCTGTCGGTGAGCCAGTGCATGGTCTCGCGCGTGTTCATCGCCGAGTTCCAGCTCATGTTGGCCATGAACATCAGCAGCGTGTCGATCTTGTACGGATCACCGGCCCACGCGTTGCGGATCACGGTATGCATCATGCCGTGCGACGACAGCGGATACGCCCACGAATAGGCGTGGTCGATGCGGCGCGGTTGTCCGTTGGCATCAACGACCAGATCTTCCGGCCCGTGCACGAAACCCAGCGGCGCGGCATCGAGCGTGCCGTTGTCGCGGCGCAGTTTGCCCGGACGGTTCGCGGGCGGCAGCGGTTTCGGGAACGGCGGCTGGTAGCGGAAACTGCCGGGCGCATCGACCGCGCCGAGCAGCATCTGCAGCACGTGCAGCGCGCGGCAGGTGTGGAAGCCGTTGCTGTGCGCGCTGATCCCGCGCATCGCATGCATCGCGACCGGGCGGCCGATCATTTCGCTGTGTTCGCGGCCCCAACTGTCGGTCCACGCGACCGGCAGACTGAGATTGCTGTCGAATGCGGCTTCCGCCAGCTCGCGCGCGACGCGGCGGATGGTGTCGGCGGGAATGCCGCAGCGTGCGCTGACCGCATCGGGCGAATACTGCGGATCGAGATAGCGTTCGGCCAGCAGCTGGAACACCGGCACGGCGATGCGGCCGTCGGGCAAGGTGTATTCGCCGACGATGGCGGGGTGGATGTCGATGGCGTTGGCCAGAGCGACCCCTCCCCAACCCTCCCCTTCGCTGCGCGAAAGGGAGGGAGAAACACCAGCCGCGACACTCTTGTCCCCCTCCCTTTCGCATCGCGAAGGGGAGGGCTGGGGAGGGGTGCGGTTCCAGCACAGCGCATTCCCCTCCGCATCCCGCGCAAACAATCCATCGTCCGCGCCGCCGGGATTGCGCACCACCAGCCAATGCGCATTCGCATAGCGCACCAGGTAGTCCAGGTCGATGCGATCGCTGCGCAGCAGTTCGTGGATCAGCGCGAACGCGAACAGGCCGTCGGTGCCGGGGCGGATGCCGATCCATTCGTCGGCGATCGCGCCGTAGCCGGTGCGCACCGGATTGACCGCGACGATCTTCGCGCCGCGCGCTTTCAGTTTGCTCAGCCCGAGTTTGATCGGGTTGGAGTCGTGGTCTTCGGCCACGCCCCAGAGCATGAAGTAGCGCGCATGCTCCCAGTCGGGTTCGCCGAATTCCCAGAAGCTGCCGCCGAGGGTGTACAGCCCGCCTGCGGCCATGTTCACCGAGCAGAAGCCGCCGTGCGCGGCGTAGTTGACGGTGCCGAACTGCTGCGCCCACCAGCCGGTGAGCGCCTGCGACTGGTCGCGGCCGGTGAAGAATGCCAGTTCGTCTGGATTGCGCTCGCGGATCGGTTTCAACCACGAGGTCGCCAGCGCCAGCGCTTCGTCCCACTCGATCTCGCGGAACTCGCCGCTGCCGCGCTCGCCGGTGCGCAGCAGCGGTTTGCGCAGACGCGCGGGCGAGTAGTGCTGCATGATCCCGGCCGAACCCTTGGCGCAGAGCACGCCTTTGTTCACCGGATGATCGGGATTGCCCTGGATGTAGCGGATCATGCTGCCTTGAGGGCCGCCGTCCTTGATCCAGACCCGGATACCGCACCGGCACGCGCACATGTAGCACGTGGTGGTCTTGACGTCGTCGCCGGGCGAGGGCGAGAGGTTGAGTGCGGGCGCTTGCATCGCGCCATTGTGCCTGCCGGAAGTGCCGACAGGCGAGTGAGGAACGCCGGGGTTTGCTTCCGGGTGCTTACTTCGGCGGTTCGACCTTGATCGACGGATCGTTGAAGCGCGAATAGTGAACCGTCATGGTGTTGGCCTGCTTGCCGGTGCTTCCGGTGGTCTGCATCTTCAGCGGATAGCCGTTCATCCCGACCCAGATCAGCGACGTGGTCGCCGGTTTGCGGGCGGTCTGGGTCATCCGGTACTTCTTCGCAGGTTTGCCGTTGACCGTCTCCATCCCCAGCGCTTCGATCCGCATCTGGTCGACTTCGCGGAAGGCGCGGTCGGATTCGCGCCACTGGGTCACGGTGCCCTTGGGCATCGGGATCTTCATCGTGCGGCCGTCGATGGTCATGTACATGGTGTCGCCAATCACATACTGCGTGCCCATCGGCATGCTCATGCGATAGCGGTTGGGGGCGACGAAATCCATCTCCATCTTCTGCATCCGCCTGTCGCTGCCTTCCATGGTTACGTGGTAGCTGCGCAGCGCCAGGAATTTGACGCTCAGCGCCTTCATTTCCTCTTTCGGACCGGCCCAGGCGGCGACGGCGGCGAGCAGCGACAGCGGCACGAGCAGCCACGCGAGGCGATGGGCGGAGCGGGCATGAAGCGAGGACGACATCGATGGAACTCCCGTGATGTGGAATGGCTGAATGTAAAGCTGCGCTGTTCGCATTAGCGCAAAAACCGTGCAGAACCGGCCATCATGGGCCTCTTCCACGGGAGTACCGCCGCACGATGGACACCGCCGAAACGACGCTGTGGCGCCTGTGGCTGTTCCTCGGCCTGCTGGCGGCGCTGTCGCTGGCCGAGCGTCTGCGTCC
>JBAQRU010000085.1:0-3737 GCA_049296025.1 Lysobacteraceae bacterium
GCGCTGGCAGGCGCTGCGGTTCCAGGGCAGGGCCCGGCGGCATGCGGGACACAGGCCTTCGACCGGACAGGGCTCGCCGCAGACCAGGCAGTGCCTCGGCCACAGCCCGCCGAGCAGTCTGCCCAGGCGCTGGCGGACGCCGTCCGTATGGATAAGGTTGACAGGGCTGGACATGCTTTCCAGACTGCCTGTCCCGCTGCACCCTGTCTGTCAGGAAACCCCGATGCCCGCTGTCAGTCCTTCCGGCCCTCTGCGACACGACTGGAGCCGCACCGAGATCGAAGCGCTGCTCGCGCTGCCGTTGCCTGAATTGCTGCATCGGGCGGGCGATGCGCATCGCGCTAATTTCGACCCCAGCGAAGTCCAGGTCAGCACGCTCTTGTCGGTGAAGACCGGCGGCTGCCCGGAAGACTGCGCCTACTGCCCGCAGGCCCAGCGCTATCACACCGGGGTCGAGGCGACGAAGCTGATGGACACCGATGCGGTGGTCGAAAAGGCCAGACAGGCCAAGGCCGCCGGTGCGTCGCGCTTCTGCATGGGCGCCGCGTGGCGCTCGCCGAAAGACCGCGACATCCCGAAGGTCGCCGAGATGATTCGCGAAGTGAAGGCGCTCGGGCTCGAAACCTGCGCCACGCTCGGCATGCTCAGCGGCGAACAGGCCACGGCGCTGAAGGCCGCCGGCCTCGATTACTACAACCATAATCTGGACACCGCGCCGGAGTTCTACGGCGAGATCATCCAGACCCGCGAATTCCAGGATCGTCTCGACACCCTCGGCCACGTCCGCGACGCCGGCATGAAGACCTGCTGCGGCGGCATCGTCGGCATGGGCGAGTCGCGTTCGCAACGGGCAGGTCTGCTGCAGATGCTGGCGAATCTGTCGGCGCATCCGGATTCGGTGCCGATCAACCGGCTGGTGCAGGTCGAAGGCACGCCGCTGCATGGGACGACCGAGCTGGATCCGTTCGAGTTCGTACGCACGATTGCCGCCGCGCGGATCATGATGCCCGCCTCGATGGTGCGGCTGTCGGCTGGCCGCGAGGCCATGAGCGACGAATTGCAGGCGCTGTGTTTCCTCGCTGGCGCCAACTCGATCTTCTACGGCGAGAAACTGCTGACCACCGGCAACCCGGACACCGAGCGCGATCTCGCCCTGTTCGAACGCCTCGGCCTCAAACCGATGCCCGTGGTGGAAACCGGGGCGTTTGAAAGTACAAAAACCGTGCACGCCGATATCGTCGACACCTCTCCGCCCTGTACCCGCGCTGCCTGACCGAGCCGTCGCCATGACCCGTCCGCGCCTGACCGAACGCATCCTCGCCGCCCGCCTGCAACGCACCATGCAGGGCCGCGTTCGCCAGCGACGCATCGTCACCCGGCGCGACGGCGTGCGTTACGAAGTCGACGGCCGCTGGCTGACCAATTTTGGCGGCAACGATTATCTCGGGCTCTCGCAGCATTTCGCGGTGGTCGATGCGCTGCAGGCCAGCGCCGCGCGCGATGGCGCAGGAAGCGGCGCTTCGCATCTGGTCTGCGGCCATCACGCCAATCACGACGCGCTGGAACGCGAGCTCGCCGATTGGCTCGGCGCACCGCGCGCGCTGCTGTTCGGCAGCGGTTTCCTCGCCAATCTCGCGGTGATGCAGTCGTTGCTCACCGAAGACGATGTCTGCGTGCAGGATCGTCTCAATCACGCCAGCCTGATCGACGCCGCGCGGCTCGCCGGCTGCAAGCTGCGCCGCTATCCGCATGCCGATCCCGAAGGCGCGCTGCGACAGCTGCGCACCGTGCCCGACGGCGTGGCGATGCTCGCCACCGACGGCGTGTTCAGCATGGACGGCGATATCGCGCCGCTGCGCGAACTGTCGCTGGTCGCGCGCGTGCAGCAGGCGCTGATGTATGTCGACGACGCGCATGGCGTCGGCGTGGTCGGCCCGGATGGGCGCGGTAGCGTCGCCGAAGCGGGCATCGATGCATCGGGCTTGCTGCAGCTGGCCACGCTGGGCAAAGCGCTCGGCGGCTATGGCGCGGTCGTGCTCGGCAGCGAAGAGATGATCGGCCATCTCGCCGAAACCGCGCGCCCTTACATCTTCACCACCGCGCTGCCGCCTGCGCAGGCCGCATCCACGCTGGCCGCAGTGAAGCTGGCGCGACGCGATCACTGGCGCCGCGAGAAATTGCAGAGTCTGATCGCGCACTTCCGCCACACCGCGCTGTTCCGCGATCTGCCGCTGCTGCCTTCCAGCACGCCGATCCAGCCGCTGATGTGCGGCGACGACAAGCGCGCCACCGCGCTGGCCACCGCGCTCGAAGCGCAGGGGTTCTGGGTGCCGGCGATCCGCCCGCCGACCGTGCCCGACGGCCGTTCGCGCCTGCGCATCACGCTGTCGTCGCTGCACACCCAGGCCGAAGTCGATGCGCTGGTCGATGCCCTGACCTGGGCGCGCGATGCGGTGGAGATGGGTTACGGCGCCGGAGCCAGACAGAGCAGCGGGGCTGCGGTGGCGTGAGGCCGATGCCGGCCGCATGCGACGACATCGACGTGCGCATCCCGGTCTGGGTGGCGCTGTCGGATCTGTATCTCGACACCGATGTCACATTGTCGTACGACCACATCGTACGCACGCTCGCCGCGTCGCCGTACCCGATCGATGCGCTGCATGAAATGCTGATGCACGACGTGCATCCGGCGCTGTACATGAATCTGATGTCGGTCGCTGGCGAATGGGCCGGCTTCGACGAAGCCTGGCTGGTCGAACGCATCACCGCAGTCCGCCGACAGCCGCGCTGGCGCCGTCGTATCAGCCACTGGTTCGTGCGCGATATCGGCGTGCAGTGGCACGCACTGGTTCCGATGATCGTTGCCGCACGGAGCGCAGCCGCACAGCCATGAGCGGATCGCTGCACATGACCGTCAGCGGCGATGGCCCGCCGCTGGTGTTGATCCACGGCTGGGCGATGCACGGCGGCGTGTTCGCGACGCTGGTCGAACGCCTGCGCGATCGCCGCAGGCTGTACCTCGTCGATCTGCCGGGCCACGGACTCAGCCGCGACGATGCCACGCCGCTCGAATTCGATGCGGTCTGCGATGCGATCCTGTCGCAGGTGCCCGCAGCGCCCTGGCTCGGCTGGTCGCTCGGCGGCATGTTCGCGCTGCACGCGGCGGTGCGCGATCCCGCGCGCGTACCGGCGCTGATCGCACTGTGCAGCAGCCCGTGCTTCGTGCGCGGCCCCGATTGGCGCCATGGCGTGTCGGCGGAAATTTTCCGCGAATTCGCCAAAGGCTTGAGCGACGACTATCGCGCCACGCTCGACCGCTTCGTCGCGCTCGAAGCCTTCGGCTCCGATCATGCGAAAGAAGAGATGCGCGAACTGCGCGCGGAACTGTTCGCGCGCGGCGAACCTGCGGCGCGCGTCCTCGTCGATGGCCTGCGCATCCTCGAAACCGCCGATCAGCGTCCGCGGCTCGCCGAACTGCGCGTGCCGAGCCTGTGGATCGCCGGTCGTCGCGACCGGCTGGTCGATCCGCGCGCGATGCGCGATGCCGCCGCGCTCATCCAACAGGCCAGCCATGCGCATGCGAGCTTCGCGCAGATCGAACATGCCGGGCATGCGCCGTTCCTGACCCATGTCGATGAAGTCGTCGGACACCTCACGGAATTCCTGGCCGGAGCGGTCGATGGTGGTCGTGACGCGAAATGAAAATGGGCGAAATGAAGAGCCACCAGGAATCGTCG
>JBAQRU010000086.1:0-5760 GCA_049296025.1 Lysobacteraceae bacterium
AGCTGGCCCCGGGCGCACCGCGCTACCGCGGCGGCGTCAGCCGCGCCGCCACCCAGTGGAACACCCTCTGCCGCGGCAACCTCGACCGCATGGTCACCGACACCAAGATGCTGCTCATCGAAGGCATGAAACTGGCGTCCAAGACCTTCGCAGCCGCCAAACTGGCGCTGGGTTGGGCGGTGGACGAAGTCGACGAATTCGTCATCCACCAGGTCAGCAAGGTCCACACCCAGGCCATGGTGGACGCCTTCGGCATCGACCCGAAGAAGGTCCTCACCATCTTCGGCGAACACGGCAACATCGGCCCCGCCTCGGTGCCGATCGTCCTCAGCAAACTGCGCGAGATGGGCCGCCTGAAGAAAGGCGACCGCGTCGCTCTCCTGGGCATCGGCTCCGGATTGAACTGCTCGATGGCGGAAGTGGTCTGGTAAGCCGGATCGACACATCCATCCGAGGGCCGGTTTCTCCGGCCCTTTTCATATGCGAATCGCGATGACGAACTACCCCGATTACCCCTTCACCCCCAAACGCCTCGAAGTGCGGCCCGGCATCTGGATGTCGTATCTGGACGAAGGCCCGCGCGATGGCGAGATCGTGCTGATGCTGCACGGCAATCCGTCGTGGAGTTATTACTGGCGGCATCTGGTGCTGGGGCTTCGCGATCCCGCGCAGGGCAAGGCGTATCGCTGCATCGTGCCGGACCACATCGGCATGGGGCTGTCGGACAAACCCGGCGACAAGGATTACACCTACACCCTGCAATCGCGCGTCGACGATCTCACCCGTCTGCTCGATATGCTCGGCGTCGATGGCCCGTTGACGATGGCGGTGCACGATTGGGGCGGTATGATCGGTTTCGGCTGGGCGCTGACCCACGAGGCCCAGGTGCGCCGGCTGCTGATCACCAATACCGCCGCGTTTCCGCTGCCGGCGTCGAAGCCGCTGCCGTGGCAGCTGAAGCTCGGTCGCGACATGAAACTGGGTGCGCTGTTGATTCGCGGTTTCAATGCGTTCTCGGCCGGCGCCGCGCGCGACGGCGTGATCCGGAAGATGCCGGCCGACGTCCGCCGCGCCTACGAAGCACCTTACGATTCCTGGGCCAACCGCATCTCCACCCTGCGTTTCGTGCAGGACATTCCGCTGGCCGAGGGCGATCCGGCATGGACGCTGGTGAATGCTTCCGCGAAACGACTGCCGGCCTACGCCGACCGCCCGGCGTTCATCGGCTGGGGATTGCGCGATTTCGTGTTCGATCACCACTTCCTCGAAGGTTTCCAGCGCGCACTGCCGCAGGCCGAGGCGCATGCGTTCGAGGACGCCGGTCACTACGTCATGGAAGACAAGCACGAGGTGCTGGTGCCGGCGATGCGCAGGTTCCTGGACGCGCATCCGATCTGAGTCGCTCGCATCCGGCGAGTTGACCCGGATCAATTCGATGGACCGGTCGACTGCCTAAGCTGCGGCCTTCGCAGCACCCGCGAGGGCGACATGTCCCGTTTCGATATCGTGGTGGTCGGCGCCGGTCCGGCCGGCCTGGGTTTCGCCCGTTCGCTCGCCGGCAGCGGCCTGAAGGTGGCGCTGGTCGAACGCCAGCCGCGCGCGGCGTTGGCCGATCCGGTCGACGACGGCCGCGAGATCGCACTGACCCACCGTTCGCAGCGACTGATGCGTGAGATGGGGTTGTGGCAGCGCCTCGCCGACGACGAGATCGCAACGCTGAGCGATGCGCTGGTGCTGGATGGCGGCGACGCCGATGGCCTGCGCTTCCGGCACGAAGACAGCGGCCAGCCGCAGCTCGGTTGGCTGGTGCCGAACCGCGCGATCCGCCGCGTCGCCTTCGAAGCGATGGAAGCGGCGGGCGAGGCGACCCTGATCGACGGCGTACGCGTGATCGGCGTGCATGTCGATGCCGACGGCGCCGAAGTGCGGCTCGACAACGGCGAGTGCCTGCAGGCCGACCTGATCGTCGCCGCCGACAGCCGCTTCTCGGAAACGCGGCGCGCGGTGGGCATTCCCGCGACGATGCGCGATTTCGGCAAGACCATGCTGGTCTGCCGCGTGCGGCACGCGCGCGAACACGCGCAGACCGCGTGGGAATGGTTCGATTACGGACAGACGCTCGCGCTGCTGCCGCTGCACGACGCGCACACCTCATCGGTGGTGCTGACCCTGCCGCACCAGGAGGCGTTGACCGTGCAGGCGATGGATGCGGAAACATTTGGCGCGGACATGACCCGGCGCTTCCAGCAGCGGCTCGGTGCGATGACTTTCATCGGCCCGTGCTGCGCCTATCCGTTGGTGGGCGTGTATCCGCAGCGTTTCGTGAGCGAGCGTTTCGCGACCATCGGCGATGCCGCCGTCGGCATGCATCCGGTCACTGCGCACGGGTTCAATTTCGGATTGCTCGGGCAGGACGCGCTGGCGCGCGCGATCCGCGAAGCGCACGGCGCCGGGCGACCGTTCTGGAGCCGCAGCCTGCTCGAACGCTACGAACGCGGGCATCGTCATGCGACGCGTCCGCTGTATCTCGCGACCCAGCTGGTCGCCGGTCTGTACACCGACGATTCGGCGCCGGCGAAATTCGTCCGCCGCACGGCGCTGCGGGTCGCGCAGCGGATCGGCCCGTTCCGGCGCATGGTGATGGCCGGATTGACCGACGACGGCCGTCGCGGACCACCGCCGCTGCGCAAATTCGTCGAACGACTGCGGCCGACGCCGCGTTAACGCCCGGGCACGCCTTCGACCTCTTCGCGCGTCAACACCGCCAGACCGTAAGCGATGCGCGCCTGATCGCATTGCGGATTCGGGGTGCCGTCTTCCCACGACATCCGCAGCTCGCGACAGGCGCCGGGTCGCGCGTCGTAGATCGAACAGGACACCGACTCGCCGACCGTGCCCTGCAGCGCGATGCAGTGCGGCCGCTCGGCCCAGGTGCCGCGCATGCAGCGCTGGTGGGCGCCGAAGGTTTCGGTGAGTGCGATCGGCACCATTCCGCCAAGATCGGGCTCGGCTTCGGACCAGTGCAGGCTGACGCGGTAGTGGGCGCAGCAGGCGCCGCAGCTGAGGCAGGGATGTTGCATACGCGATCTTAGAGCGTAACGGCCCGAAGCACCGCCGCAGGAGGGCGGCCGCTACAATTCCGCGATGACGACCTCACCCTGCAACATCGCCGCCAGCCTCCCGCGCCTCGCGCGCGAACGCCCCGACCAGGTGGCGATGCGCTGCCCCGGACGCGACGGCGCTTACGACATCGCATTGACCTACGCCGAACTGGACGCGCGCAGCGACGCCATCGCCGCCGGTCTGGCCAAGCGCGGCATCGTCCGTGGCACTCGCACGGTGCTGATGGTGCGGCCGACGCCCGAATTCTTCCTGCTGATGTTCGCGCTGTTCAAGGTTGGTGCGGTGCCGGTGCTGGTCGATCCGGGCATCGACAAGCGCGCCTTGAAACAGTGCCTCGACGAAGCGCAGGCCGAGGCCTTCATCGGCATTCCGCTGGCGCAGTTCGCGCGCGCCTTGCTGGGCTGGGCGCGCAGCGCGCGCATCCGGATCACTACTGGCGCGCGCCCGTGGTTCGCCGACGCCACCCTTGCCGAGGTCGAAGCCGCAGGCGCGCATGCCGGTCCGCAGCTCGCCGATACGCAGCCCGATGACATGGCCGCACTGCTGTTCACCAGCGGCTCCACCGGTGTGCCCAAGGGCGTGGTCTACCGGCACCGGCATTTCGTCGCGCAGGTCGCGATGATGGGCGAAGCCTTCGGCATCGTGCCCGGCGGCGTGAATCTGCCGACGTTTCCGCCGTTCGCGCTGTTCGATCCCGCGTTCGGCGTGACCTCGATCATCCCCGACATGGATCCGACCAACCCCGCCAAGGCCGACCCGCGCAAGCTGCATGCGGCGATCGCGCGCTTCGGCGTCGATCAGCTGTTCGGTTCGCCTGCGTTGATGCGCGTGCTCGCCGAATACGGCCAGCCGCTGCCGGGCCTGAAAACGGTGATGTCGGCCGGCGCGCCGGTACCGGCGGAGGTGGTCGCGACGCTGCGCGGACTGCTGCCGGCCGACGCGAATTTCTGGACGCCGTACGGCGCCACCGAATGCCTGCCGGTCGCGGTGATCGAAGGTCGCGAACTGCTGACGCTGCGCACGCGCACCGAACAGGGCGCCGGCACCTGCGTCGGCCGTCCAGTGCCGCCGAACGAAGTGCGATTGATCCGCGTCGAGGATGTCGCCTTCGACATCTGGTCCGACGATCTCATCGCGGAGGGCGGGATGATCGGCGAGATCACGGTCGCCGGACCCACCGCCACCGATGCGTATTTCAATCGCGACGCCGCCACGCGCGCCGCGAAAATCCGCGAAGTCCTGGCCGATGGCGGCGAGCGCATCGTCCATCGCATGGGCGATCTGGGTTATTTCGATGGCGAAGGCCGGCTGTGGTTCTGCGGCCGCAAGACCCAGCGCGTGGTCACCGCGCGCACGACGCTGTGCACCGAACAGGTCGAACCGGTGTTCAACGCGCATCCCGACGTGCGCCGCACCGCGCTGGTGGGGGTCGGCGAATTCGGCGAACAGTTGCCGGTGCTCTGCGTCGAACTGCGCGAAGGCGTGGCCGCGATGGAGTGGGAACGCATCGAACTGAAACTGCGGCACATGGGCGAAGGCTTCGTCCACACCGCGCCCGTGCAGACCTTCCTGCTTTATCCGAAGCCGTTCCCGGTCGATATCCGCCACAACGCCAAGATCGGCCGGGAGAAACTGGCGGTGTGGGCGGCGAAACAGAGGCGCTGAAGCCGCCGATCAATGCCGATTACTTGAACACCCGCCGCAGCAGATCGGTGGTGCGCGATGCCGGATTGTTGCGGATCTGCTTTTCCTGTTCGGCGATCACATGGAACAAACCGTCGATGGCTTCGCGGGTCACGTAGTCGTCGAGATCGGCGCTGGTGGCGCCGTTCGAGCTGCCGCCGAGCAGTGCACCGGCCAGCGCGTTGCCGCCGGCCTTCTTGCTGAAGTCCTTGTACTTCCTGGTGACGCCGACTTCGGCGGTCTGTTTCGCGACGATCGGCAGGAAGGCGTCGTACAGTTTCTGCTCGCTGGTGCGGCGGAAGAAATCCGTCGCTGAGGTGTCGCCGCCGCGCACCAGGCCGATCGCGTCCTGCAGGGTCATCTGCCGCACCGAGTCGGCGAGGATATTCGCCGCCATCGGCACCGCTTTCTCCGCCGCGCGGTTCATCGACAGCTCGAACGCATCGACTTTCTTGCCGGCGCCGAGTTGACGCGCGAGATCGGCGAGCCGGCGCAGTTTCTCGGGCACCAGAATCTTCACCGACTGATCGCGAAAGAACCCGTCGGGTTTTCCGAGCTGGCGCACCGCGCGATCGACCCCCTGCGCCAAGGCTTCCTTGATGCCGCCGGAGGCATCGCGTTCGTTGAGGTTCGAGGTGCCGCTGCCGGTGCCGAGCAGGCGGTCCTTGAGCTGCTGTTCGATCGACTGTGCGCCTGCGGTGGCGGTCGCGACGGCGATGCAGGCGGTGAGAACGAGGGCGGAACGACGCATGGCAGGGCTCCTGAAGTCGGATGGCGGCAGCATACGCCTCGGTTTGCGTGCCTGCTGCGTGAGCGACCGACTTTTTACGCCGGGGTTTTCTGACAGACATGGGGCGCGCGTGGTTGCAGGCTGTTGCTGCACTGGATCAAACCCCTCCCCAACCATCCCCTTCGCCTGCGGCGAAAGGGAGGAGGCCAAGCGCCTGCTTCGAG
>JBAQRU010000087.1:0-15586 GCA_049296025.1 Lysobacteraceae bacterium
CGGGGCTGGCGGAACTCCAGTGCAATGTCGGTTCGCGTCCGATAGGTCAATTTCAGACGATTTCGCATCCGATATCGCGAAATCGGCTGTTAGTCGGAACTGCAGGGATTTCAGAGAGATAGCGAGAAGAGAAGTTTGGCAAATTCAGAAGTCCGGCTGAGGCGAAATCAGGTGGGCAACCAGAGTGGCTGCAGCTGAAACGTCGCTGCGGCCACTGAATGCCACTGCGCTTCTTACATAATATGCATTATGCGAAGTTTTACGCGCATGGAATTTGCCTCCCTTCCAGCGGTTGAGACTGATTCACCGGGCAATCCGCCGGCAAGAGTTGCCCGGACGGGCCAGAAAAAAGCGGGTCAGCAGGAGGCGGGACAGAACCCCGCTCCAAGGCAGCACGAAGCGCCATGGATAACGCGAACCCTTTGGCGACGGGTGAAGGAACGCGGCGCAGCCGCATAGACCTGCCTGCGGCAGTCGCAGGGCTCCGCCCTGCACCCGGTACGCTTTTCTCCAAACGATCGAGAGCGCGGCCGGCGGCGTCGTACTGGCCCTGCAAATCGTCGCCCACCGCCGCCATCGCAACGAGCATAGCGAGATCGGTTTCACCGGCTTTTAAGCGGTTGAGCGCGACAATCATCCCGCGAAGGGTTTCGCGGAGGGCGCGGAGCGAGGGCATGTCGGCGTGGGTGTACCGGCTCATGCGACACCCCCAGAAACCGGGCCTAAACCCGCCGAACCCAGAAAGCCAGCGGATGGCCCGAACTGCAATTCTTGGCCTTTCGACCGCTGCGACACGGACAAGGATCGTTGGGAGGAACGCCCTGGGGATGACCGGAAGACTGCTTGACCGACCCCGCCGGCTGCGCCGTCTCGGGCGCCGGAGCTGACGCCCGACGCTCCTCGACCGGAGCCGCCGGCAGAGACGGAGGATGCGCCACCCGGAAAACCGAGCGACGGGCGTCCAGATACTCGCGGACGGCGACGGCCACAAAAGCGTTCAGGCTGATGCCGAGACCATCGGCGTAGGCGGCGGCCTCCGCCTTGAGTTCGCCCAAAAGGCGAACATTGGGACCCTTCGAGACGGACACGAGAAACCTCCGATTGCGCAGACTGGCCCACCTTTTGGCCCGTGTTACTACTCGGGCCATTCCGGGTTTCCACCGGACCCACCGGGGAAAACTCCCCGAAATGTATACCAAGTGCCGACACAGTGTCTACAGCGTCGGGCGTTGCACCCGAAATCGGCTCAACCGACAGTAGCTCAGCGGAGACAGGCGAAACAAGCCCAGAAAGCGGGCTGACTGCGATCGTCGCCCCGGCGGAGCCGGGGGACGCGCAAGAAACGGGCGCACGCGCCGCCTCACCCAAGCCGGCGGTGACCGTCGCTGACGCTCCGTTACCCGCCGGCCTGTGCGCGGCAGCGGTATCCGCCGAGAACGCGCGGTCCCTCCCCCGCCTGAGTTCGGAGAACGCAGCAGCGCGGCGGACCAAGAGCGACAGCCAAGCCATGTCACCGGGCTCGAAAGCATGCCCCTCGGGCGTCACAAGGCGACCGCGACGCAGGCAGTAGCCAGACCAAGCGGGATCGATCAGATCGCCGTGGCGGTAGACCCGCAAGAGCTTGAAGGCGGCGAAGCTTGGCCGCGTGCGGCCCGTCTCCCAGTGGCCAACCGTCCGGAGACTGACGCCGACGAGGCCGGCCGCCTGTTCACGGTCGAGTCCTGAGAACACCCGGGCGTCCCGGAATTGCTCCGCCGAAATTCTTACATAATCTGCAGGTGGGCCAGAAAAGCGGGGTTTTTTTGACCCCCTTTTCCCCCTATGCATTATGCGAAATTGAGTCAGCTATTTGCGCGCCATTGCGCGTGGTTTGGCACGCTCCACCCTGCGGGAATCATTCTCGCCGACCGAAAGCGACTAGGCACCGGGAGCGTCTTTACACGCTTCCCAGACCTCGCGATCCAGACGCTGAAGCAGATCATAAGTGCGAGCCAGTCCCCAAGCGTCAAGGGTAGCTTTTCGGCGCGCACGGGCGTCTCGGCAGCGCTGCACCTTGACTGGCACAGAAGAACCGCCGTAGCCCCCTGACCCACCATAGGAACCTTGAGATGGCCGTTTTCGCTGATCTAACGCAACGCGGTCACGGCGGACCTTTTCGGCAAGAGAAGGATCGTAAGGGATATCGGCATACGGCTTGACCATGCGAACAGCCGCACCCGCAGGACACGGCGAGTTCTGATAAGAAACAACGCCCTTGGCGGCAACACACTTATAGATGACGCCCTGAGCCCGCGCAGCAGTCTGCGGTAGTAAACAAGCGAAAAGGAAAACGCATATCGAAACGAACCTCATAAACCGGCCTCCATGCTGGCGCCATGGAGCCCCCTGCCCCAGCCTATGCGCAGCCGCGCATCATTGGCGCGTTGCCTGGAATCATACCGGACTGGATGCACACCGGCTCGATAGGCATCTCAGCGGTCGCGCTCGCAACCCCTCGAAAAAAACGTCATCACCGCAACTCCCGCATCACCTCACGAAGCCGGTTCAACGCGTCATGGTGGAGTTGCGACACCCGCCCCTTGGTCACACCCATGCGCTCCGCGAGTTCTCGGAACGGGACATGGTTGAAGTAGTGCTCGGTGATGAGTTGACGCAGCCGATCCGGCAGTCGGCTGACGGCCTGCACCAGGGTCGCGTTGGTCTGGCCGCGATTGACGTAGGTGTAGGCGTCTTCGTTGCCGGCATTGCCGGCGTGGTCGAGCAGATAACCGATGCCGAGGCCGACGATGGCGTCCACCACGCTGTCGAAAGCGTCGATATCGCTGTCGTGCATGTGCGCAAGGCGGTCCGCGTAGCGTGTGTCGTCGTTGGAAACGCCGCGCTCGCTCAGCAGCGCGCGCAGGCCATTGAATACCGAGCCGCGCACGCGCGGCTTGGCGTAGGCGCGGAATTCGACGCCCCGCTCCGGATCGAAGCGCGACATCGCATCGAGCAGGCCGAGTTCGGCGTTCTGCACAAAATCCTCGCTGTCGAGGTGGTAGATCGAGATGCGCCGGTACACGCTGCGCCCCACCGCCGCGGCCCACGGCATGTATTGCATGAACAGCCGGTTGCGCGCGGTCGGATCGCTGCCTTGGCGATATCGTCGCCAGAGTTCGATCTCGGGACCGGATTCGATCACTGTCGCCATGGCAGGGCGCGTCAGGACCAGTAGCTGCTCAGCAGCGCCCTGGACACCAGCACCCAACCATCGATCAGGACGAACAGCAATATCTTCAGCGGCAGGCTGATCGTGGCGGGCGGCACCATGATCATGCCCAACGACATCAGCACCGCACCGACCACCAGATCGAGCATCAGGAACGGCAGGAAGATCACGAACCCGATCTGGAAGGCGGTCTTCAGTTCGCTGAGGAGAAACGCCGGCGCGAGGTGACGCATCGCGATATCGTCGATCGATTTCGGAGCGGGTACGCGCGCCATTTCCAGCACCGCCTGCAGATCGGTTTCGCGGGTCTGGCGGATCATGAACTGCCGCAGCGGTACAGAGCCGCGATCGAGCGCTTCGCCGGTGTCGATCTGCTCGGCCAGATACGGCGCGATCGCGACCTTGTTCACCTCGTCGATCACCGGCGCCATCGTGAAATACGTCAGGCAGATCGACAGGGTGACGATCACGCTGTTCGGCGGCGTCTGCGGCAGACCCAGCGCATGGCGCAGCAGCGACAACACGATGACGATGCGGGTGAACGCGGTCATGCCGATCAGCATCACCGGAATCAGCGACAGCATCGACAGCGCGACGAAATTGCGCAGTACCGGGGAATAGTCCTGTTTCAGCACGCCGCCGACCATGTCGGCCGGACTCACCGGATCGGCGGCGAGCGCAACGCCTGCGAGGCCCAGCATCGCGACGCACGCCACCCACGCAAGTCGCCGACCCGTGCGGTTGCGCGAGGCGGTGCGTCCGCCATCAATGGGCATCGTCGTGTTCTTCATCGTTGAGGATCGAAGTGTCTTCATCGGAAAGCCGGGTCAAGGTCGTCTGCGCGAGCGATTCGACCAGCAGGTAGTGGCGATCGGCATCGCGGATGCGATAGACCGTGGTCTTCGGGCTGACCCGCAGTGCACGTACGACCTGCATCTCCAACCGGCCGGAGGCGCGTCCTGGCGCGGCGACGATCCAGCGATCGAGCAGACCGCGCCGTTTGGCGAAATGCAGCGCCAGCGCCAACGCCGCCAGCAGCAGGACCGCGACAAGCATCGCGCTGCCGGTGGAGGCCGCCATGCTGTTGGCGTCGCTGCGATAGGGGATCGGCTGCGTCGCATGCGCCGCACCGGCTTGTTCGACGCCAGGTGGTCGCGACGCCGCAGGTGCTGAATCGTGCATGCGCGTTCAGGCCACTTCGAGAATGCGGATGCCGAAGTGATCGTCGACCGCCAGCAGTTCGCCACGCGCGACCGGCTTGCCATTGAGCATCAGCGTCAGCGGCGCTTCCAGCAGTTCGTTCATTTTGACCACGTCGCCTGCGGCCAGCGAAAACAGGCGCTCGACCGACATGGTCACCGTGCCGACCTGCGCCGCCATCGAAACCTGCACATGGCCGATCAGGCTGATGTCCTTGGGCAATGCGGCGGCGCGCGTGGCCACATCGGTGTCGAACCCGGGCTCGAACGCAGTGTCTTTGGCGAGATTCGTCTTCATGTCTTGGATCCTTGGGGAAGATGGGTTTTCACGACTTTGAGCGCGCGGTGGCCGTCTTCGGCCACCAGGGTTCCGCTGAGGATGTCGGTGCCGTCGCCGGCCTTGATCCGGATCCCGGCGCTGATCGGGATCGACGTTTTCAGCACTTCGCCCGGCCGCAGCGACAGCGAGTCGGCGAGTGCGGCCTGGCCCAGGTCGAGGACGGCCTCGAACGTGGCATCGAGCGGCTTGACCGCTTCGCGCCGTGCGACCAGCGGCCCGGCTGCCGTCGGCCCGATGGGCAGCAGTGCGGTGCACAGGGCCGCATCGAAATGCAGTTCGACCTTGATGGCGCCGATCGCGATCAGGACACCGAGCGCGCCGTACCGAAGACCGATCTCTTCGGCGGCAGGCATGCCCTGCACTGCCGTCAACGACGATGGCGCATTCGCGGCGAAGAACGCACGCGCCAGATCGGTCAACGCGCGTTCGCCGATGCCGGCAGCCATGCCCACATCATCGGACGCGACGATTCCGGCAAGCCTGCAGCCCAGTTGCTCGAACGTCGCACCGGCGATGCGAAGCGTGAGCGCACCGCTGGTGTCGCGCAGCGCATACCAGCGGATATCCGGCACGGAGATCTCGGGACGCTGGCCACCGAGCGTTTCGACTTCGATCGCCAGCTTCGCGCCGGGCGTCGCCCATTGCGCGATCCAGGTATTCGCGCGTTCGGCTACGAGCGCGCGCATCCGGTCGATGCGCGACGCGCCCTGCCAACGCAACGGCAGCACGTTCGCGCTCATCAGCCGCCCCGGGTACTGTTGTAAAGCTGCTCCAGCATCTCGTTGCTCACGCTCATCACCCGCGAACTGGCCTGGTAGCCACGCTGGATGATGATCATGTCGGCGAACTCCTGGGTCAGGTCGACGTTCGACATTTCCAGACTGCCACCGGCGATCCGGCCGAAGCCGCTCTGCGTCGGGCGACCGACCTGGCGCTCGGTGACGGTGGTGCCCGAGATCAGTCGGCCGCCATCCAGATGCAGCGTGCTTTCGTTCGGGAACGTGGCCAGCGCGATCTGCGGGCCGTCGCGACGTTCGGATGCCGAATAGACGAATTGCAGGACGCCCTTTTCATTGAACTGCATGCTGGTGACGCCGAGCACGCCGTGACCATCGGTGACGCGCGAGGTCAGATTGCTCGGCGTGCCGCTGAGCGACGTCATGCCGTCGAGCGCACCGGCCGTGCCGAAGTTGAAGGTGATCGCCTGCGTGCCGCCGGCGATCGGCAGGTTCGCGGTGAGGCTGGTGAAGCCCGCGATCAGCGTGCCACCCGCGTTGAAGCGGATTTCCCCGCTGCCGATGCTGGCGCCGTTCTCGTCTGTGATCGCCACCAGGAAACTGCCGGGGGTCGGCGGCGTGGTGGCGTTGCTGTTGTTGGTGAAGGTGGCGGTGAGCGTGTGCGACGCGCCCTGGGCATCGAATACCGTGATGGTATTGACCGACGTGGTGGTGGAACTGCCGGACAGGTTTCCGCTGATGCGCACCGCTGTGGTCGCGACTGCGGGGATCGATCGATAGTTGTCCATATCGATCGGCACCAGGCTGCCGGTCTGGTCGAACGCCATCACCCGGTAACCGCTGACCGAATCGACCAGCAGGCCTTCTTCGTTGAAGCGGAACTGGCCGGCGCGGGTGTAGTGGATGTTGCCGTCGGTGTCGGACAGGATGAAGTAGCCATCGCCTTCGATCGCGAGATCCGTGGTGTTGCCGGTCTGGCGGATATCGCCGGAATCGGTGCGCAGACCTTCGCCCGAGATGCGCGTGCCGCGACCGCCGCTGATGTTGGAGAAGAACGAATCGCTGCCGCGGAAACCGGGCGTATTCATGTTGGCGACGTTGTTGGAAACCGTATTGAGACTTCTGGAGAAGCTGAAAAGACCGGACAGACTGTTGAATAGAGCTTGAAACATGATTGACTCCTCAAGGGTCAGGGCTTGACCAGGGTGACTTGGGACAAACGGATGGCGGTCAGGACCTGGCCGCTGGTGCTGCGTACGGTCAGTTGGGCGCCGGCCGAATTGAATTCCACGGCGATGACCGTACCGGTGAAGGCGGTCGCCAGACCGTTCACATCGACCTGGCGGTTGAGCAGCGACACCGCTTGCGTGGTGGCGGTCATCGACAGCAGGTCGGTGGTGTTCTGGCTGGTCTGGCGCGACTGCTCGAGCGACGTGAATTGCGCGAGCTGCGCCAGGAACTCGCGGTTGTCCACGGGTTCGAGCGGGTCCTGGAACTGCAGTTGGGTCAGGAACAGACGGATGAAGTCTTCCTGGTTGATCGTGCTGTTCTGGGTGGCGTTGGTGTTCTGGGCGTTCAGCACGCCACCGATGGCATCGACGGGCATGCGCCTACTCCTGCTGCTGCGAAAGATCGGGGCGGCGCCAGAACTCGCGGCCGTTGAC
Organism: Lysobacteraceae bacterium; assembly: GCA_049296025.1. GTDB lineage: Bacteria > Pseudomonadota > Gammaproteobacteria > Xanthomonadales > Xanthomonadaceae > Lysobacter_I. Next base: position 7,149 of record JBAQRU010000087.1, read on the forward strand.
CACGATCCGGTCGAGCCCGACACCATGTTCCTGCGCGAAGGCCCGCAGGCTGTCGATGACGCGTCGCGCCTCGTCGTCGTCGATACGGAAATCGCGCAGCAACACGATCGGATCGCGGCCGTCGCGCTCGATCCATTTCATCCAGCGCGCCAGCCATTCGGCAGCCGCAGGCGAAGACGAGGGGAGCGACGGCAGCGGCATGGGATCGTCGGTCTCGACCGCGCGCAGCGTTGCGGGCTGCAGCACCGTGGCAGTCGCTCCGGCAGCATCGCTGCGCAGACCTGCGGCACTGGCATTGCCCACAACGGAGACGGCCTGCGGCGTCGCGGCATGCTTCGCCGCGACGGGATCGAATATCGATGTCGTCGTAGTACCCGCAGGATCGACGAAGCCGTGTCCACCGCGACTCTGCGCAAGCGCCCCGCTCGCCATCAATCGCCAAGGCATCGCGACCAGTTCGCGTTCGCCCTGCGGATTGCGTACGTGGAATTCGACCACGGACGAGAGACGGTCCCGCCACTGCAGCGCTTGCAACGCATCCAGCGTTGCGATCTCACCGGATGCCTCAAGGCCAACGCCGATCTCCAGCCGCGATGGATCGACGATCGCATCCAGCTGCGGATCGTGCTGGCCCTGTTGCGGCAGCGCGTCGCCTTCCTTCCCCGGCACCGGGCTGGTCAGCGCCCACTGAAGAAAAGAAGGTGCGCCGGATAACGCATCGAACGCATCGTTGGCAGGGGCCCGCGCCGGCAACGGCATCGCAGCCGAAAGCAAGGGATCAATCATGGCTTGTCTCCTTCGTTCCCGCAGTGATCAGCGATGCCATCCGGTCGAACATGCGTTTTTCGCCCTGGTCGTTTTCCAGCGCGACCACGCGGTCGTAGCGGACCTCGGCGACGCGCGTGCGCGTGCGCGTCTGCAGATGCGCGGCCAGCGCCTGTTCGCGCGCATGCCTAGCCTCGTCGAGCGCATCGGTGCGGATGCGCACCTCATCCCAGGCGCGCTGCTCGAAGCCGGCGATCTCCGACATCAGGCCAAGGTCGATGATGCGTTCGGCAAGCAGTTCGTCGCGACGCCGTTCGATCGCATCCACGACCGCCTGCGCTTCATCGACCGCGCTCTGCGCCTCGACCACGCGCAGCGATGCCTGCTGGCATTCGCGCTCGGCCAGCGCTTCCTGGAAGGCGCGCCAGCGCACCAGCGTGCGGATCGCGTGCGAAGGTTTCCGGCTCATGCTGTCGCGCCTGGTTTCAGCGCTTCGGCGAACAGATGCACGCCGCGCGCACGCGCAGTGAATTCTTTCGGCGTCTGCTGCAGCACGCGGTCGAGCGGTTCCTTGACGTCGATCGCCGTATCCAGCGCGACGTTGACGCCGCGCTGATGCGCGCCCAGTTCGATCAGATCGCGCGACGCGGCGTAGACCGCCATCTGCTTCTTGGCGTCGCGGGCGATCGTCAGTTCGGATTCGCTGGCGACATGATTCATCAGGCGGCTCGCGCTGCGCAGCACGTCGATCGCCGGATGATGCCCGCGCGTCGCGAGGTCGCGGTCGAGCACGATGTGTCCGTCGAGAATCGCGCGCATATGGTCGGTGACCGGCTCGTTCATGTCGTCGCCTTCCACCAGCACGCTGTAGATGCCGGTGATCGCACCGCCGGCGCGCAGGCGACCGCAGCGTTCGAGCAGGGTCGGCAGTTTGCTGAAGACCGATGGCGTATAGCCGCGAAACGTCGGCGGCTCGCCGATGGCCAGACCGATCTCGCGCTGCGCCATCGCGAAACGGGTCATCGAGTCGACGATCAGCAGCACCGACTTGCCCTGGTCGCGGAAGTATTCGGCGATTGCATGCGCCGCATGCGCCGCGTGCGCGCGCACCAGCGCCGGCTCATCGGATGTCGCGACCACCACCACGGACCGCTTCAGTCCTTCGGTGCCGAGCGCGTTGTCGAGGAATTCGCCAACCTCGCGTCCGCGTTCGCCGACCAGCGCGAGTACCGTGACATCGGCGACGACCTGGCGCGCGAGCATGCCGAGCAAGGTACTTTTGCCGACGCCGCTGCCGGCCATGATACCGACGCGCTGACCGACGCCGAGCGTCAGCAGACCATCAATGGCACGCACGCCGGTTTCAAGCACCGTGTCGATCGGCGCGCGCGCCATCGGATTGATCGGCGCGCGGTACAGCGGATACTCGTCGGCGTAGCGGATCGCGCCCTTGCCGTCGAGCGGTTCGCTGAAGGCATCGACGACGCGACCCAGCAGCGCGTCGCCGACCGGCACCGTCATCGGCTTGCCGGTGGCGCGGAGAATGCTGGCGGTGGAAATGCCGGCGAGATGTCCATAGGGCATCAACAGCGTGCGTTCCTGACGGAAGCCCACGACTTCAGCCTTGAAGGTCGCGCCTGCTTCGTGTTCGGACTCGATCTCGCACAGCTCGCCCAATCGCGCTTCCGGCCCGATCGCCTCGATCACCAGACCGTTGTACGACACGATCCGGCCGAGCTGCCGGCCGATCGGCACCTGCTGGAGATTGGCGATGAGACGTTCGGCGAAAGGCTTCATGCGCGCGTTTGCCTCGCATCGACCTGCCTCGTATCGATCTGTCTCGTATCCAGGGAAATATCTTCGAGCGACGCCAGCAATTGCGTCTTCACTGCCTCCATCCGATGGGCGAGGCTGATGTCGTACAGGCCTTTGGCGCTTTCGATCCGGCACTGGGCCGCCGCCAGACGCGCATCGCCTTCGACCCGGATATCCTCTTCGGCCAGCGCCGACTTCACTGCCGCCAGCGCATCGGGATGCACCCGCAGCACGACCGGGCGCAACGCGTATGCGGCCAGGGCCTCGCGACAGAAACCGATCACCATTGTCTCGTCACGCGCGGCCTCGGCCACCACGCGCGCGGTGGCAGCGAACGTCGCTTCGATCGTCAGCGCTTCGATCTGCGCTTCGATCCCTGCCAGCGCTTCGGGCAATGTCCGGATCAGCGCTTCCAGACGACGCGTCGCATCGGCAAGACGCACGGTTTCCTTCTCGTATTTCGCCTGCCACTCGCGTTCGGCCGCCTGCGCGCGGGCTTCGATCGCTTTTTCGGCATCGCGCATGCCGGCGGCATGACCGTCCTTGCGCGCGGCATCGAGTACGCGCACCCGCTCCTGTTCGAGCAGCACGCGTGGATCCGGCAGCGGTTCGGCGGCGGAGGCATTGCCGGTCTGCGGCACGGATGCGCGCGACTTCAGAAGATCGCCGAATCCGACGACGCGGGCATCGTCGGCGACGCGCTCGAAGTTGCCGGCCATTACGCGGCCTCCTTCGCGGCGAGCATCGCGACCACTTCGGACTTGATCGCGTCGGCGACCTTCGGCGACAGCGGCCCCATGCCCGCCAGCTCGCGCTTGACCTCGGCGGCGACCGGCGCATCGAGCAGCGAAATGCAGAAATTGCGATCGATCCCGGGCCACGCCACCAGCACGCGGGCGAACCACATCGGCGACAGCCGACGCGACAGCCCGACAAGTTCTTCCAGTTCGAGCGAAGTCCGTGCGGTCAGACCGCGCACTTCCTCGGCCAACAGCGTGTCGGCGAGTTCCGCTACCGGCCACGGCATCGCTTCGAGTTCAGCGATCAGGCGACGGATCGGTTCGGCCGCGGCCCGTGGCAGACGGTCAAGCAGACGTCGACGATCGCGCTTGTGCAGCGTCATCATCATCAGCGCGGTTTTGCGCTGACCCTGAGTGGTCGTCGGTGCCATATCGGCCTGCTTCATGTCGGAAGGTTCCCGTCGGCCAGCCACGCCCGCATCTTGCCGAGCACCGCCTCGCGTTCCGTCGCAGTCAGTGCCGCCGGCTTCTTCTGGAGCGCGATCGCGACGGTGACGCCCAGCAACAACCCCACGATCACGAACAGCAGGATCTTCGGCCATGCAGGTATCGCAGCACTGTCGAAACCGATCCGTACAGGTGGCGCTGCCCTGCCCGCCGCGCGATCGGCGGCTACCAGCGCTTCGCCGCTCGCGTTGAGGCGCGGCTCGAAATCCTCACCGCCACCGAGTCGGGACACTTCGAGACGATCGCCGCGCATCTCGTCGATGCCGGCGGCGGCGGCGACCAGCGATTCGATCCGGCTGATCTCGCCTTCGCCCAACGTGGTCGGCAGAATCACCGCCACCGACAGGCGCTGGATCTTGCCCGGCGCGCGCGAAATTTCCTCGCGCACGGTGCCGTGCTGGTATTCGACGTCCTCGTCGTTCTGACGCGCCGCATCGTCGTTGGCGTTGCCGCGCGAATTGATGCGCTTGCGGGTGATCACCGCGCCTTCGCCGAGCGGGCGCTCGTTGACCTGACGCACGGCATCGAAATCGAGCACCACGTCCACCGAGACGCGATACGCCGCGTCATCGAGCACCTGACCGAGCAGTTCGACGATCCGGGTCTTGATCCGGCCCTCGACTCTCGATTCCTCATCGTCGCGCGCATCGAAGCCCTGCCCGTCCTTGCCGCCGTCGCTGCCGGCCAGCAGCGCGCCGGTGGAATCGAGGACGGTCACCTGCCCCACCGCAAGTCCTTCGACCGCAGCGGCGACCAGACTGCGGATGCCGCGAACCTGCTGCCGCGACAGCGATTCGCCCTCGGCCAGCGAGACCGCGACCGAAGCCTTCGACGATTCCTGATCGCCGACGAACAGACCGGGACGGCGGATGGTCAAATGCACGCGCGCCGACTCCACCGCCGGCAGCGCGGCGATGGTGCGCTCGATTTCGCCCTGCAGTGCGCGCTGGTAATTCACGCGCTGCGCGAACTCGGTGACGCCGAAGTCGGAATCGTCGAACAGTTCGAATCCGACGTGACCACCGCGTGGAATACCAGCCGACACCAGACGCATGCGCGTCTCGTACATCACCTCTTCGGGCACGGTCACGCCGGTGCCGCCCTCGACGATGGTGTGCGGCACTTTCCATTCGTTGAGCGCTTCGACTATTTCGGCGGCATGGTTTTCCTCCAGCCCGCCGAACAGCAGTTGTTCGCGCGGCGAGAGCAACCACCACAGCATGCCTGCGGTGATCAGCACGACCGCGAATGCACCGACCGCGAAGCCGACGCGTGCGCCGCGTTCGAGTGCGTTGAAAAACTTGATGGGGTTCATCGGGCTGTCCTGGGATCGACGACGTCTTGCGGAACTCGGTATTTGCACGTCCTATCGAAGCGCATGTCAGAGCTGCATCCGGCTGAGTTCCTGATAGGCCTCGACCAGCCGGTTGCGCACTTCGACCACCAGCATCAGATCCATCCGCGCCTGCTCCATCGAGATCATCACCTCGTGCAGCGGAATGTTCCCGCCAGCGGCGAGACTGCGGATCTGGCCGTCGGCCGCGCGCAGGCTTTCGTCGACGCGGCCAAGGCCCTCGCCGATCATGCTTGCGAAATCAGCGACTGGCGTGCGTACCTGCATGACCCGGTCGGCGCCGGCAACGTCCATGCCGATGGGAGAGATCGCTTCGATGGACATCACTTGGCTCCGATTTCGATGGCGCGCAGTTGCATGTTGCGCAGGAAGTTGAAGGCGCGGACATTGGCTTCGTAGCCGCGACTGGCGGTCATCAGCGTGGTCATTTCCTGGACCATGTCGACCGATGGATAGCGCACCATGCCCTGCCCGCTCGCGAGCGGATGGCCGGGGTCGTAAACCTCGCGCACCTCGACGGGTTGCTCGCCTAGCATCGGCGCCTGACCGACCATGCGTCCGAAGTCCGATACGCCGGCCGCATGACCGCCGTCGACCCGCCACAGTGTCGCCTGCTGTCCGGCCGCGACCGGCACATTGGCGCCAGCGATATTCCTGCTGGCCGCATCCAGGCGCATGCGTTCGTAATTCATGCCGTCGCGCGCGGCGTCGAGTACGGATTGCACGGGCATGATCAGGGCCTCCCGGTGACGGCGATGCGCATCAACCCGAACTGGCGGCTCAGCGCTTCGGTCAACGCCTGGTATTCGATACCGGCGGTCGCGATATCGCCCATCTGCTCGTCGAGCCGGATCGGATCGAGCGTGCTCTGCGGATCGGCCGCGCGCAGTGCATTGTTCGCGGATTGCAGCCAGTGCGCCGCTTCGCTTTCGCTGCCGGCATGGGCGGCTTCGCGCAGCGCGGCTTCGACCTTCGCGAAATCCACGCGCATCGCTGTGGCTCCGGGTTTGCCGGCGTTGGCGACGTTCATGCTGGCGATATGCGCGCGGGTCTCCTGCAGATTCAGCGCCAGACGCACGGCATCGATCGTGTTTTCGACACTCATCATTGTTCCCCTTACTGGATCATGAGTTCGCCGTCGAGCGCGCCCGCGGCTTTGATGGACTGCAGCACCGCGATGACATCGCGCGTGCTCAACTTGATCGCGCGCAGCGACGACACCAGGTCGGCGACGGTCGCGCCTTCCGGCACCCGCACCAGCGGCGCATCGCCTTCGTTCGTTCGCAATGTGGTGCGCGGCACCACCACCGAAGAGACGCCGCTGCCCGGACGCACCAGCACGCCATCGGGCTGCGAAACCGAATAGTCGGTGCGGATCTCGACATTGAGATTGCCGTGCGAAATGCTGACCGCGCCCAGGCGGACATCGCCGCCAGCGACGATGGTGCCGGTGCGCTCGTTCACCACCACCCGCGATTTGCGCTGCTGATCGATGGTGATGCTTTCCAGGCGCGCGATCTCGGCCACGAGGCTCTGCGGCGCCACCGGATAATCGATCACCACCTTGCCTGCATGTTCCGCACGCACATCGACGCCCGGCATGGCCGCGCGGATCGCCGATGCGATGCGGTTGGCGTTGGTGAAATCGGCCTCGTTCAACAGCACGCTCAGCGAACGCCCGTCACCGGCGACGCGCAGCGGCGACGCCTGTTCGACGGTGGCGCCCGAGGGAATCCAGCCGACGGTCGGATGATTCTTCTGCGTCGACGCGGTGACGCCCTCGAACTGATAGCCGCCGACCGAGATCGCACCCTGCGCGGTCGCATACAGACGCCCATCGGGCCCCATCAGCGGCACCAGCATCAGCGTGCCGCCGTTGAGGCTGCGCGCATCGCCGGACGACGCGACCTGCACATCCAGCGACTGGCCGGGTTCGGCGAACGCCGGCAACTTCGCGGTGACGATCACTGCAGCGACATTGCGGCTGGCGATGTCGGCTTCGCTGACGTTGACGCCGAAATTGCGCAAGGTGTTGGCGACCGACTGCACGGTGGCACGGTTGCGGACCGAATCGCCGGATCCGGAAAGGCCGAACACCAGGCCGTAGCCGGTCAGCGCGTTGTCGCGCACGCCGGCGATGCGGGCGATCTCCTTGATCCGCACCTGGGCGGCATCGGCCGGGGCAGCGATCGCAAACGAGATCGCGAGCAAGGCGAGTTTCAGCAGCATGCGCATCAGAGCAGCCTCAGCCATTTGAAAACGCGATAGAAAATACTCTGCCGCTGGGATTCGCTGACCACACCCACACCGAGCAGTTCAAGATCGGCGTTGGCGATGCGGTTCGACCACACCGTGTTGTCGGCGTTGATGTCCTCGGGACGTATCAGGCCGGTGATCCGGATCTTCTGGCGTTCGCCGTTGACGATCAGCGACTGTTCGCCAGCGATGCGCAGACTGCCGTTGATCTCGACAGCGGTCACCTGCGCCGACACCTGGGTGCGCAACTCGCCGACCCGCGTGGTCTGCGCGCCGGATGCGTTGTTGCCGCTCAGGCCGAGATTGGCGTTGTACTGGGTGGACGGCGAACTCAGGCCGACATCGAGATTGAGGTCACTGCCCGCTTCGGTCGCCGCCTGCGATTTCGCGCGGGTCGCTTCCAGCACATAGATCGTGACGATGTCGCCGACGCGATAGGCGCGGTGGTCCGCTGCGAGCCCTCGATACTGGTTCGGATCGATCAGGCTTTCGCGCTCGTTCGCGAACGTAGTGGCAGACGCTGCGGCGCAGAGCGCGAAAACGAGCGTGGCGAGGTGGCGCGCATGGCGTGCAATCATCGATTGGGGACTCTTCGAGGGCTTATTCATCGAGTGTGACCGTGTGCTTCGCGGTGACCCGCGCCTTGACCGTGTGTTCGGATGCGTCGGGCCGCACCGCAATGACCTGGCCGATGCGTCCATCGGCGAGCGCTGTGCCGACGGTGGTCAAACGCACCGGCCCGCGCACCACTTCGATGCCGATCGGCTGACGTTCGACGACATCCGGCATCGGCTCGAAATCCGACAGCAGCACCGGTTCGCCCGCGCGCACCGCACGACGCACGCGCATTCCGGCAAGCGTGTCGACAGACGGCACGACGGCTCCCTCGCAACACAGCATGTCGACGTCTCCAGCGGCGAGACGCAGCGCATCCACCGGCGCTTTCGCCGATGCCGGCGCGGCATAGGTCAGGACATTGCGCAGATCGCCAAGTTCGACCC
>JBAQRU010000088.1:0-5307 GCA_049296025.1 Lysobacteraceae bacterium
CTGCAGCAGCGCCAGCGCCTGCAGCCAGGGGTCGGGGGCCAGCGTCTGCGCGCGCCGGTACCCGGCCAGCGCACCGTGGTCGCGATCCAGGATCAGCCGGCCGTCGAGCATGTCACGGCGCGCACCGGCCCAGGCATGCCAGTACGCCGGACTGGCGCTGCTGGCATCGCCCAGCACGGCGGCGCCACGGGTCGCGTCCGGCGTGCCGAGCCAGGCGATCACCGCATCGAGCCCGGCCACCGCACCGTGCAAACTGATCTGCAGCCGCGCAGCTTCGCCTTCGCCCAGCCAGTACGGGCCGCGATTGCGCCCCGCCAGCGGCAATAGATCGGGATCGCGGCTGCGGTCGGTGCCCCAGCCCACGCGCAGGCCCCAGCGCGCGAAGTCCGCGTAGGCGCGGCTGATCACCATGCGCAGATTGCGCGCGTTGGCGAACTGGTCGCGCAGTTGGGTCTCGCGCACCCAACCCGAACCGTCGCCCGACTGCGCCGCCAGCCACAGCCGCAGCAGGATCCACAGCGACTGGTGGCGTACGGGCTGTCCCTGCACGCATGCGGGCGCCGCCAGTTCGATGTCGATGCGGCCGGCATTCGTACGGTCGGGCTTGGAGCGTGCGGGTTTGGGGCGGGCGGGTTTCTCGCTGGCGGGCTTCATGCCGTCGGGCTTCGCACGGACCTTCTTGTTGCGATCGGGCGTGGCGGCGTCGGGCTTCGTGCGGCTGGTCGTCATCGGTCGAGTCTGGCATGCGCGGGGCGGCGCGGTGACGGACGTTACAGCAGTGACGTTCGCGACGACAGGGCCGCTTGGGCCGCAGCGCGGACTGCGAACACACTGCGGCGCACGCCCATCGATCGCCGGAGTTGTCCCATGTTCCGCAGCGCATTCCGCAACACGTTCCGCAGCGCAAGTCCGCGCGTCCTGCTCGCCTCACTGATCATCATCGGCGTTTGCGGCGCCGCCTTCGCCGCAACGCCAACGCCCGGCAAACGCTTCGCCGACTACGGCCACTCCGGTGCATTCGTGCTGCAGCGCGACGGCGGCAAACCGCAAACCGTCCATGGCACCGATTGGGCGACGAAGCCGCAGCCGCCGGCCTCCACGTTCAAGGTGATGCTGGCGTTGACCGCACTGGATACCGGTGCGTTGCGCAGCGCGGACAAAGTGGTGAAGTGGGACGGCACGCCCTACCCCGGCAAACCCGAATGGCAGAAGGACATGGCCCTGCGCGAAGCGATGCAGACCTCCAGCGAACACTACTTCCGCGTACTGGCGAAGCGTATCGGTCGCGAGCGGCTGGCCGAATGGATCACGCGCGTGGGCTACGGCAACGGCCGCGTCGGGCCGGACGCGCCGATGGCCTGGCACGACGGCGTGCTCACCGTCACCGCGCAGCAGCAGCTCGCCTTCATCAATCGCCTGCGTCGCGGCACGCTGCCGTTTTCCGCGCAAACCATCGCCACGGTGAAAACCGCCATGTACGACGGCGACACCGGCGGCCGCCGCATCTACGGCAAGACCGGCACCCACTCCCCCGACAAGGGCGTGCCCGGCGTCGGCTGGTGGATCGGCTGGGTGGAAGGCGGCAAAACCCCGGCCGCGACCTTCGCGCTGGGCGTGGAGCTCAAGACCACGGACGAACGCGGCAAGCGCATCGCGCTGGGCAAGCAGCTGCTGCGCGATGCGGGTGTGCTGCCGGCGAAGTGACCGGTCCGCAGTCGCCCTTGCAGGAGCGACGGAAGTCGAGACAGGCGGTGGAAAACTTGCCGAAAAGCATCGCGACTTCCGTCGCTCCCACAGGGCAATTTTTTTCCGCTACCCCTTCTTCAGCCACTTCAACAGCGGCGCCCAGTCTTCCTGGTGTTCGCGCACCTGCTGCGAGTGGTAGTCGAACAGGCTGCGGCCCAGGCCGACCAGCATCACGTATGCCTGGCTGTCGCGCAGTTGCGCCACCACCGGGTACGGCCACTGCTGCAGCAGCTCCACCGCCTGCTGCGAAGCGTTCGTCCACGGTTTGAGGCGGTTGCCGACCAGGCCCACGCGCAGTTGGCCGCGACGCACGCGCGGATGCTTGGCGATGGCGTTGAGGAAGGGCACGGTGGCGTCGATGTCCAGCGTCGACGGCAGGATCGGCACCAACAGCGTATCGGCGTATTCGAGGAAGGATTCGAGGCTGTCGACGGTGGCGCCGGCCGGTGCGTCGATGACCGTGCGCTGCACATCGTCCGGGACCTGCTTGTGCCAGGTTCGGCGGGTACCGTCGATCGGCAGGACTGCGGTTTCCAGATCGGACCGGCGTTCGGCCCAGCGGGTCGCCGATCCCTGCGGGTCGGCGTCGATCAGGACGGTGCGATGACCGTCCAAGGCCGCTTGCGCGGCGAGATGCGTGGCGATGGTGGTCTTACCCACCCCGCCCTTCGAGCTGGCGACCAGAACCGTTTTCATCGGCACCTCCGCAGTGAAGAGCCCGCAGCTTATCACCGGAATCGCGGCGCGCGGCTGCCCCTTCGGAAGGGGTTGGCAAGCGAATCAATCACTTGGCCTGCGCGCCCCCGCGCGCGACCCGGCTTTGCTATCGTTTTCGCCACTTTCGGCGGATTCCCGCCTTGTCCAGGACCCCATGAGCGGCTTGCAGGACCTCGTGGCGCTGATTCGCGCCGATACCCCTTTGATCGTGATCGAGACCCCGGACGAACCCCGGGTGGTCGAACTGTTCCGGCAATCGCTGATGCATGCGTGGCGCGCGCTGTATCGCTGGTCGATCACCGAAGGCCTGCGCCGCATCGACATGGATCGCGAGGACGAAGCCGAAGGCGCGCCCGACGCCGGCTCCACGCTGCAGGCGATCTACCGGTCCGACCAGCGCGGCGTGTTCCTGCTGCTCGATTTCGCGCCGTATCTGAAATACGCAGGCACCCAGCGCCAGGTCCGCGACATCCTGCAGCGCCGCAACTGCCTGCCGCACGTGCTGGTGCTGGTCGGCAACAAGGTGGAATTGCCCGAAGACCTCGAAGCGCACGCAGTGCGCTATCGACCGAGACTCCCCGGCAGCGAAGCGCTGCTGAAAATGGTGAAGGACGAAGCCACCGCCTACGCCCGCGAACACGGCGGCAAGCGCGTGGAGGTCGATCCCGAAGCGGTGAAGCAGATCGTGCGCAATCTGCGCGGCCTGTCCGAAACCGACGCGCGCCGGATCGCGCGCCACCTGATCTTCCGCGACGGCGTGTTGAACGCCGACGATCTGCCCGAACTGGCGAAACTCAAGTTCGAACTGATCAACCGCAGCGGCCATCTGCACTACGAATTCGATCCGGTGAAGCTCGACCATGTGATCGGCGCCAAGCGCGTGAAGCGCTGGGTGGAACTGCGCCGCAGCGCGTTCGTCGATGGCAACGCACCGCCGGGCCTGGACCCGCCGAAAGGCCTGCTGCTGCTCGGCGTGCAGGGCTGCGGCAAATCGATGCTCGCCAAAGCCATCGCCGCCGGTTTCGGCGTACCGCTGCTGCGCCTCGACTTCGCCGCGCTGTACAACAAGTATCACGGCGAAACCGAGAAGAACCTGCGCGACGCGCTGGCCTCCGCCGAACAGCTCTCGCCCTGCGTGCTGTGGATCGACGAACTGGAAAAAGGCCTCGCCAGCTCCGGCGGCGAAGACGGCGGCGTCTCCCGCCGCGTGCTCGGCACCTTCCTCACCTGGCTGGCCGAACGCAAATCCCCGGTGTTCCTCGTCGCCACCGCCAACCAGGTGCAGGACCTGCCCGCCGAACTCTTGCGCAAGGGCCGCTTCGACGAAATCTTCTTCGTCGACCTGCCGAATGCGGACGCGCGCGGCGAATTGTTCGCACTGCATCTGCGGCGTCGCAGCGTTGAAGCGGAAGGCTTCGACCTGCCCGCACTCGTCACCGCAGCGGACGGTTTCTCAGGCGCCGAAATCGAACAGGCCATCGTCGCCGCACTGTACGCCGCCCACGCCGCCGGTCACCCGCTCAGCGATTTCCAACTGCGCGCGGAATTGAAGAATACGCGTCCGCTGTCGGTATTGATGGCGGAGCAGGTGAATGAGCTTCGGGAGTGGGCTTCGGCGCGGACTGTGCCGGCGGATTGATGGCACCAACACCAACGCACAAACATTGGCTGGATTCATTGATCCAGTGCGTGAGCTCTTTTTGCGAGCCCCCTGTTCTTGCATCAGAGTCGATTGTGATTCCGACCACACAGCTTTATGGAATCCAGCTCTGCATGTTCGATTCAATCATCCGCGACGACTTGCAGCCATAGCCGGACAGGGTGCGCCTTGGCGCACCGATGCCGAGACGTCCCCGTGAAAACCCATGCGCCAAGGCGCACGCTATCCGGAATATGGAACTCATGGCGGCCGCGAAGCACGACCACTCTTCGAAATAACAATATAGGGTGCGCCTTGGCGCACCGATGCCGAGATATGCTCGTGAAAACCCATGCGCCGAGGCGCACGCTATTCAGAATGCGGGGTCAATGAAGAGTCCGGCGGCGCGCCCCAATCTTCGGGATAGACGCCTTCCGCGACACAGCGGCGGAAGGACGAATACGGCCACTCGAACGCGCGGGCAACGAAGCCGTGCTTCACCGGGTTGTAGTGGATGTAATCGATATGGGCATGGAGATCGTTTTCATCGACGATGCATCGCTCCCAGAAGCGACGCTGCCAGATGCCACGTTCCCTGCGTTCGATCCTGCTGGGGCTGACAAATTCTTCGTATGGAACACGGCGGGAGAACGCCGATTTCAGCTGCGACCAGCGCCGGGCGTTGTCAGCATCGCCTTCGGGCAATGTCCAGATGCAGTGCAGATGATTCGGCATGACCACGGCGGCAACGACATCGAACGGCCGCGCCGCGCGCGTTTCCTTGAAGGCAGCGCGCAGCGCATCGATATTCGCGGTCAATACGCGGCCACGTCGATCCGCGAGATTCACCGTGAAGAAGTAGGTGCCACCAGGCACCCAGAAGCGTCTGTAAATAGGCATGTCCGCCAGTGTGCCGGGAGAACGCGCCGGTCATTATCGGGAAACACCGCGCACGCGTGTCGGAATCATCTGAAGTTCCGGCAGCGGGCGCGTCTTGGCCCGCCATGAACGAAGCGACGCAACGCACGCGTGGAATTCACGCTGAAACGCCTACGCTCCTGTCCGGCTTGCGAAAGAACACCCCACCCCAACCCTCCCCTTCGCTGCGCGAAAGGGAGGGAGTCAACGCTTCACGAGCGGAACTCGCGCTTTCCGCAGCCCTCCGACAAACGACGAATACACAACGGCCCCTGTCAGAACAGGGG
>JBAQRU010000089.1:0-13571 GCA_049296025.1 Lysobacteraceae bacterium
GCTGCAGAACGAGCGCACGGTGACGCCTTCGGGCGCGATCGAGCGGCTGCGCGCGCCGCCGCTGCGCAGCAACGCGCATGCCGACCCGGTCCGGTTCGGAGTGAACATCGCCCGCAGCCTGCACGCCGCACTGGGGCCGCGCGAATGAGCCAGCGCAGTGCGACGACCAGGCCCGCAGCCGCGACGCCACCGACGTCGACGCTCGTGCGGGCAGGCGTGAGCACCCAGGACAACAGCGCGGTCGCGAACGACACCGACAGGGAAGCCCCGCGACCGGCGTCGAAACCCTTGATCGTGCCGATCCGCAACGGCCGGCCCGACGATCCGCCGCCGCTGGATTTCAGCGGGATCGCGGTCAAGGGGGTTCGCCATCACGATCTGCAAGTGCTGGATGCGAACACCGCCCGCGCACAGCTCACCCGTCGACTCCTCGCTGAACTGGCGCCCGCGCTGGGCCTGGATCTGAGTCGCCTGCGGATCACGGTGACGCCTGCAGGCGGCGCCCGCATCGAAGCGCGCGGCGCATCGGCATTGCAGGAAGATCAGGAAATCCTGTTGCATCCGCACCGCTATCGGCCGGAGACGGAAGCCGGGCGCTACCTGCTTGCGCACGAAGCGGTACACGCCGCGCAGCGGCAAATCGACGCGCCCGCGCCACGCACGGCCAATGGCGGGACGATTCGTGTCGGAACAGCGGAAGCGGAAGCGACCATACTGGGTCACGACTTCGCCCAGCGCCGCAGTCTGCGTCGGCCGCAGGTCGCCCTGCGCCGGCTCGCCGCAGTCGCCGATATCGGCGAAAGCAGCGAAGTGAAACCGGTAGCGCCGCTTGCGGAATCGGTGAAGGTCAGCCGCTCGCGCGAATTGGCGCTGATCAGCGATGCGCTCGACGGCTGGTGGGTCTCCGACGGCGACGTGTTCACGGTGATGCGGATCCTCGATACGGTCAGTTTCCCGGTGGCGGTCGCGATGGTCGGCGCGCTGCCGAGGGATCACCGCTACTGGCTGTGCGACAACATCAATCCACCGCACATGTACCAGCACCGGCGTTCGGTGCTGGCCAGCTACCAGGCGCTGGAGCCGGACCGCTTCGACGCGGTGGACCTGAAAGTGATGCGTGCGTTGCCGGATTCAGGCCTCGACAGCGAGGAAACGGACGCTGCACGCTATGTATTGAAGAACATCTCACGGGATGCACTCGACGATTTGCTGGCTTCCGAGAAAGGCGATGCCATCGCCCGGCTGACTGGCGCGCCGATGCCGGATCCGGAGAAAATGAAGAAAATCAAAGCGGCGGCCGAACAGGCTGCCGCCGATGAAATGGCATTGGCCGACAAGCGCGGTCTGATCCTCGCCCATGCCAATGACGACAGTGCCAACAAGCTGATCGAAGAGATTCGATCGGCGTTGTCAGCGCCGCACGACGACCATGGCGAGCCACGTCATCCCACCGCTGCGGACGCGATCGCAGTGCTGGATCGCCTTGGTTCGGAACGCGGCGACAGCGATCGTTTCCAATACCTCGCCGAGGAGATGGAACGCGCCGGGTTGATCGACACCCTGCTGCAACTGCTGCCGCCGGAAAGTTTCACCGGCGCGACCAATCCTGAGCACGCCCTCACGCTCACCGCGCTGGTCGAATCGCGACTGTCGATCAAGAACGAACAGCTGCTGGAAGATCTGCTGTCCTACGGTCTGTTCGATTGGGCGATTCGCGACTACGAGGCGCTGTTCGCATATCGTCTGATCCGGGCGATGCCGCTCGCCGCGCAGTATCGCTTCAGGCAGCGCGACGGCGGCAAGTGGTATCTGCGCCTGCTCGACAACCTGCCGCGCGACGAGGACGGCATGCGCCTGCCGGGGATCGAGATCCGCAAGGCGGCGAGCAAGGACGAGCTGGAGGACATGCGCAAGCAGGGCGCGACGACGCAGGTCGCGCCCGGCGACTGGCGCGACCCGCAAGACAGCTATTTCTACAACGCCTCCGAGGTTCAGGAGCAGCGCCTCAACCAGGGCGATGCGCGCGCGCAGATGGACGCGGTGATCGCCGAGTTCGAGGAGAAGCGCAAGGGCATCTATTACGACGGCGAGGCGATCGCGCTTTACGGCAAACTGGTCAAGCTCGGTGCTGGTTCGCTGGAGTCCGGCAAGGAGAACAGCGGCGATACCGCGCTGCGCGAAGCGATCGTCCGCGAGCTGGACTATCGGGGATACATCGACGAACTGTTCGGACAATTGCCGGACAGCTTCCTCTACGATCAGGCCAATCGGGTCAGCACCGTCAAGATCATGCTGTCACGCGATTCGATGCGCGTGGTCGCGCATGCGCGTGATCTGGTCAGCTACGGCGCGCTCGACTGGCTGGTCTGGGACAGCGAGGCCTATCTCGCATTCGAGTGCGTGCGCGCGCTGCCGGCCGAGGAGCGTTCCGCCTTCATCCGCGAACAGCCCGAGCTGTGGGCGCGGATCCAGTCGGAGATGGGTCCGGGGATGCGCCAGGCGCGCGACATCAACGCATTCGTCGGCGACAAGGCCGGCACCGAGCGTGCCGGTGTGCTGGCTGAACTGGCCGAGAAGGACTTCTGGGTCGCCGGTAACGAGACGGCGCTCGATGGCGCACTGCGCATGGCGATGGCGATGTCGGAACACCGCTTCGCCTTCGATCGCTCGCTCGAGTTCGACGTGGTCAACACGCAGCCGGTGCTGTTGCAGTTGATCGAGAAATACCGGCTCTACAACCCGGCGCAGGGACGCGCGACCTACCAGAAGGAAATGCTGAAGGGCACGCGCTGGCACGAGGAAGGCGTGTTCGCTTCGCTCAAGAGTTTCTGGGGCGGGCTGGTGACGCTGTGGAACATGGATGTGCTGTTCGTCGACGGCAAGATCGGCGCCAGGATCGATCTCAACAACGTCCAGGATTTCATGGGCGGCGACATCATGGGCGCCCAGCTCGCCGATCCGGCCAAGCGCGGCAGCCAGCAGAGCGCCGCCGGCCCCGACGCCAACAAGCTGACCCTGCTGATGGATCCCGACTGGCTGGACGGCGCGGGAAAATCGGCCGAGTTGATTCTTCCGCAGCTGTTGATCGACTCGACCAACGTCCAGCTCGACGGCAGCACTGTGCAGACTGGCGAGGTCGATCTGCGCAATCTGCATATCCGCGCCGCTTACGATGGCCAGAACCAGGGTCAGGCGACGCAGGCGCATGTGACCCTGGATTCGCTGGTCGCGAACGATCTGCTCTATGCGACCAGCGGCGCGATGTACACGATGGGCAAGCTCGTCGTGGAAACCCTGCGCCTCGCTGCCGGCACGATCGATACCAAGACCGGCGCGCCGCAGGGCGATCGCAAGGGCCGCTCGATTCCATTCCCGCTGCTGGTGCTGGCGATGCTGCCGTGGCTGGTGCAGATGGCGGCCGTGGCGCTGATGGCGACCGGCATCAACAAGCTGCGCGGTCTCGGCAATCAGGGCCTGGAACCCGACAACCGCTTCAAGCCCGACATCGCCAGCCGCACCAAGGCGATCGATATCAGCTTCTCCAAACTGGAGGCGGTCGGCTTCGCCACCAGCGGCGGCCAGCGCGTGGCGCATGCGCAGATCGACGACTTCGCGATGGGCGTCGGGCTCAACAAGGCGACCCGCCTGCGCGCCGAACTGGCATCGATCGAGCGTCGCAAGAACGCGCTGCAGAGTCGCACGGGTGACGCCGACGCGATGAAGACGCTCGAAGCGCTGGACAAGCGCCGCATCGAACTGGAAGCCCAGCGCGACACGGTGGCGGCGCAGGAAGCCGAGTACCTTGCGATCCAGGCGAAGATCCGCGCCGGTGGCCTCGATGCGACGCAACAAAAGCAGCTGCAGCAGGATCTGGACCGGCTCGATTTCGAAGACAAGGGCGGCGCCTTCCTCGATATCGGCAAGATCGAAGCCTCGGGTATCGCCGGCACGGTCACCAGCAAGGAACCGATCGTCCTCGACAACGTCCACGGCGAGGGTTCCAGCTCGGCGATGATGGGCTTCCTCTCCGGCCCGACCGCAACACCCGACGAACTCGCGCGTCGCGCCGGTGGCGAGCGCCCGCCACCGGTGATCTCGAAGGATCGCCCGGCGGACTTCAGCCTCGAACTGGGCAACGTGCACACCGGACAGCTCACTGTCTCCGGCGGCGTGCAGAGCGTGAAGGATATCGACAAGCGGCTCGCGGGCTTCAAGGATCTGGACAAGCATCCGGAAATGAAGCCCCTGTTCGAAAGTCTAGAAATGCTGCGGCCCAAGGCGCAGCGTTACGAAGCGATGGTGGCATCGGGACTGTCGTCCCTGAGTCAGGCGCAGCTCGATGAATTCCGCAGCCTGCGCAAACTGCTGA
This sequence comes from Lysobacteraceae bacterium, assembly GCA_049296025.1. Lineage (GTDB taxonomy): Bacteria > Pseudomonadota > Gammaproteobacteria > Xanthomonadales > Xanthomonadaceae > Lysobacter_I. The sequence continues at coordinate 4,370 of JBAQRU010000089.1, forward strand.
CCGCCGACGCCGCACTGATCGTCGAATCGATTGATCTCACCCGCGCGCGGATCGATGCCGACCTCGCCAGCGGGCGCATCGATCTGAGCGCGGAGCGCGCGACGATCTCCGGGCTGAAATTGCCGCAGCAAGGCATCGCGGTCGAGCAGATCGTCGCCAACGGGATCCGCGCCGGCGCGTTGCCGGCCAATGGCCTGCTCGACTGGAGCGAATGGAAAAAGCATCTGCGCGATGCCGACGGCAGCATCGATTCGCTGGAAATCACCGGCGCCCGCAGCAAGTACCACGGCCTGCTGTTCGAGAAGGCGACGCTCACCGGCGCCTACGCCAGGATCAAGGATCGCGGCAACCTGGTCGAAGCCGGCCTGAAGCAATTGAACATCGAAGGCCTGGGGCTGATACCGCGATTGGGGCTGCTCAATCAACGTCTGGACGGACTGCGCGAAAAAGCGCGCACCGCCGAGGCGAAAGACAAAGCCGCGATCGAGGAAGAAGCAAATGCGCTTGCGACCAAGATCTCCGAACTGCAGGGACTCGCGGATCGTCGCCTCGCCGCGTACATGCGTCTTGAACACGCGAAGACCCCGGACGAGATCCGCGCGGCCAAGGACGAAGTCGCAGAAGTCGACGGCATCATCGCCTACGACCTCGCCCAATACGGCGTCGCCCACGCGCAGCTCGACGAGTTCGGAATCAAGGTCTCGGGTGCCGGCGATCTGCTCAGCGATGCGCTTGGCGGCGGCATCGACCCGCTGTCCGTGCTCGAACGCGGCGGCGTCACCGTCACCGGCGCCGGGCCGAACGACCGGTTGTTCAAGAAGCTGTCCCTGCATCACGCGCAAACCACTGCGCAGATGCCCGAAGAAAGTCTACAGGCCGACGCCGGCGCATTCGAGGTCGGCGAAACGCGGCTCAACCTGACCGCGAAAAAAGAGGGCGACTCGCTTCATATCGAGATCCCCAGGTTCGAGGTCAATTCGTTGATGATGGATCGCCTGCTGCTCACGTCCACCGCAGGCGGGATCGACAGCGAAAGCGGCTTCCAGGTGTGGTCCACCGGCAAGAGCGGCATCGACAAGTTCGTGTTCGACGGCAGCGTCCGTCTGGACTCGAAGGTGAAAGGCAGCCGCGATCTGGCCGACTACCGCGTCGCGCATGTCCATATCGCCCATCTGGGCATCGGCAGCCTGTACGGCAACGGCCTGGGCTTCAGCCAGATCGGCAAGAAATTCGAGGTCGATATCCGCTCCGGTTCGATCAATGGCATCAACGCCGACGGCATCGACATCGAAATTCCGGAGGACGAAAAGGCAAAGACCCAGATCACCGGCAAAGTCGGCATCGACTCGATCGACAAGGTGGTGCTCGGCAAAGCGGTATTCGGTGCATGGCGCGCGAACAGCGGCCAGATCGACGCCAAGCGCATCGATGTGAATCTACTCAGGGACGGCGACCTGGAAGCCAGTGTCGGCGATCTGGATCTGGCCGGCTTCATGGTGCGCGGTCCCGATGGCTGGGTGCGTTTTTCGCTCAACGATCTTGGCGGCAAGCTCAGCTGGAAGCAAGGCGTGCTCGACATTCCCGACCTGCACATCGGCACCCTGCAGGTGCATGGCGTGCACTGGAAGATCGGCGAGCATGGCTTCGTCGAATCGGACAAGACCAGCACGCTCTCGGGCGTCCGCCTCACCGCCACGCTGGACACCCGCGAAGTGCCGGCAAAGGACAAGAAAGGCGAGACCGAACGCGAGCTGACCCGCGCCCAGATCAAGACCCTGCATGTCGACAAGATCGAATCCGAACATCTGATCTACCAGGACGAGGACAACCGGGTCGAACTGCGCGCGGCAGATCCGGCGAAGGCGAACGAAAAGCAGATGGCCGGCTTCAAGCCGCTGTTTCTGCAGAACCTCGATGTTCTGGATGTCGACTGGACGAAAGCCGGCGGCGTGGGCAAAGGCACGGTCACGCTCGGGAATTACCAGGCCGCCGCGCATTACGAGGATCTGAAGACCGGGCTCAAGGCCGGCATCGCGCTGAGGGGCAAGGGCATCAACGCCGAAGTCGTCGGGCCCGGTGCCTACACCTTCGATGTCGGCACCATCGAGAAGACCGGCGGCTACTACGGAGACGGCAAGCTGAGCACCGGCTTCGGCTCCGGCGCGATCGTCGGCAAGGTCGCGATGGGGCCCGACTACGCCGAACTGCACGATGTCGAGATCGCCGGCGCCCATCTCGACGACACCGTCTACGCCGACGTGCCCCGCGTCCTCAAGCTCAACAGCACCAAGGTCGAGCGGATCAGACTGGCGAAAGTGCGGCAGAACTATGCCTTGTCGACCGGTCCCGACAATCAGCCGGTGAAGACCAGGACCGACATGGTGCTGGAAGGTCTGGAACTGTTCGGCATCGTCGCCGAAGGGCTCGATTACGACAGCGGAGAAGCAGTCGAAACCAACGAAGAGGGCGAAGAAGTCACCTCGAAACAGCACATCGTCGGCAAGAAGGCGATGATCGATTATCTGCAGGTCGAGAAATTCACCCGCAATGCCGAAGGCGCTGGCGAAGTCACCGCGAAGATCGACGTGCGTCCGGGCGCGGACCCGAAGAAAGTGCATCCGTTCGCGATGCGCGGCTTGACCGCCGACCTGACCAGCCGGATCGGCGATGCGACCAGGACCAAGCACCTGGTTTCCAACGTCAATGGCGGGCCGCTGACCGCGAACGGGATCAAATTCTCGACGGTGACGCTCGGTACCCGGCCCGATGGCACCCCGGTGACACGCACCGCTTTCGACGGCACTTTCACACTGTCGAGACTCGGCTTCCTCAACCCGCGGCTCACACTGACCGACGAACACGGCAAGACCTCCTCCGTCCGCGCGAAGAGTGTCGAAATCGCTGGCATCAAGCCACGGCTGCTGCCCAACGGCACCATGGCGATTCCTGTCGAATCGATCATCGCCCGCGGCATCCTCGCGCGCCACGGCGACATGCGGGTTCATCTGCCTCTGCTGGAGATCAAGGACATCGCGGTCGGCATGAAGGGCATGGGCACCGCCGAAGGCATGGAGATGCTGGCGACAAGGATCGGCAGCATCGAGGCGACCGGCCTGAAGCTGACGATCATCAAACGCCACAAGCCCAGCCTCACCGACACCGAGTATGCGGAGGCGCAGGAGGCGTACAAGCGCGAACAGGTGGACGCCGCCAAGCATCCACCCGGCAACTTCATCGCCGAGCCGATCTCGGGCATGCAGGGAAGCATCGAAGGCGAATACAGCCTCAACAACTGGGAGGATCCCGACATCTTCCCGAAAATCGTCGACGGTAAGATCGATTTCGGCGACATGACCAACTATGCCGTGCAGCTGCACACCTACAACGTCGAACGCGACGGCGTGATCCGCCCTGAAGATCAGATCACGCTGGGCAATGCCGTCGATCTGAAGACGCTCAAGGATTTCAAGCGCAAGATGCCGGGCTTCCACGGCGACGCCGGCTCCTGGAACTACGGCCAGATCAATCTGCGCGAGATGGTCGAAGGTCTGGCCAACGAGCCTGGCTCGCCGCCATCGCGCGAATACGAACCCGCCGCGATCGACGAGTTCATCGACTTCAGCGGCATCATCATCCTCGGCGATGGCCGCATGGGCTACGACAAGGACGGCGACGGCCTGCTCGGCGAAGGCGACAACTGGGTCGAATTCAAGCGCGAAACCATGCTGCAGAATGCGTTCGCGCTCAAGGCGGCCAGCCTCGGCAAGAGCATCGATCTGTACGCGGCGGAATTCCACCTGAGCGGCGCGGGTTTTACCGCTGGAAAGACCAGCGACGGCAATACCCGGATGGGTCGCACTTCCGACATCCGCTTCGAACAGGTCGACGTCAATATCAGCGGCCTGTCTTCGATGACGGTGAGCGTCACGCTCAAGATCCAGAAAAGCACGATCCTCGATGTCGAGATCGGCGATGTGATGTTCACCGATCCGACCGAGCTGGAAAAGTTGACCGCGCCCTCCGTCACCGATGTCGATCCGACCGGCATCGCCGCCTCACTGGTGCCACCGCCATGACCCGCAACCGTCTCACAGGATCGTCGACACGCACGCGCAGCGCTGCGGCGAAGCCCGGCTCCGCCCAGACCGCACCATTGCCGCCGCAGCAGCGCGCCTTCTTCGAGCGCGGCTTCGGCCAGGATTTCTCGCAGGTGCGCGTGCACACCGGCCCCGATGCGGGTGCGTTCGCGCGCTCGATGGGCGCCAGGGCGGTCACCAGCGGCGACGACATCGCGTTCGCGCAGGGACGTTTCGCACCCGATTCGACGCCGGGCCGCACCTTGCTCGCGCACGAACTCGCGCACGTCGCGCAGCAGCGCCAGGGCGGCGGATCAGACGCCAGCGAAAGCCACGCGCGCAGCGCGGCGCAGACCGTGGCCGATGGCGGCCACGCACCGGCGCAATCGCTGGGCAGCGCCGAACCTGGCGGCCTGCACTGCGATCCCGACGACGACGCGAAGAAACCCGAAGAAGCGCCGCTGCCCGCGCCCTTGCTGCCTTACCGCCTGCCGAACTGGCGTCAACCGTCGCTGATCCCGCCGCTGAGTCTCGCGCCCACGCCGAATATCGACTGGATGAGCATGCGCTCCAGCTTCGGCGACCGCGGCATGCCGTTCACGATGCGCGATGGCGATTCGATCAACAGCGAATGGATGCGCAGCAAGGCGTTGCTCGAGACCTTCGGCATCGACGAGCGCTTCAAATTCTGGTTCATCAACCAGAACTGGATTCTCAACAAGGGCATCAAGTTCCAGCTCGACACCATCAATGCGCGCGACAACGGCAATGCGATGGATCGGTCGGAGCGGGAGTTCAAGAACGCCTATCCGGATGCGAAAGGCATTCCGCCCCTTCCCTTCTTCACCCAGGAATTCTGAGATGACCGGGCGGTGCACACCATGAGCGGATATTCGAGATCACCGAAACTGCTGCGCGGCGGGCTGGTGCTGCTCGACCCGGTCAGCGGCAATCTGCTACGCATCATCGGTCTGCAGTACAACCCGGACACGATGACCCGCAGCCTGCAGATCCGTGGCGCCGGCAGCGAAAGCGGCGATCACATCGAGGCGCTGCGGTTGAAGGGGCCGCCGGTGGAGACGATCAAGCTCGAAGCCGAAATCGACGCCACCGATGCGCTGGGCACCGCACCCTTGCCGGAACCGAGTCTGGGCCTGCATCCACAGCTCGCCGCGATCGAGGCATTGGTGCATCCCGCCAGCAGCGATCTGTTCGCGAACAACACCACCGCGTCCGCCGGCTGGCTGGAGATCGCGCCAGCATCGGCACCGTTGACGGTGTTCGTGTTCGGGCCGAACCGGATCGTGCCGGTGCGGATCACCGAGCTGAGCATCACCGAGGAAGCGTTCGACACGTCGCTCAATCCGATCCGCGCCAAGATCAGTCTCGGCCTGCGCGTGCTGAGCGTCGACGACCTCGGTTTCGACAGCAAGGGCGGCGGACTGTTCATGGGCTATCTGCAGGCGAAGGAACGACTCGCCGCGCAGGCCGCCGGCAGCGATTTCCGCGCGCTCGGCATTTCCGGCGTTTTCTGATCGCGATTTCCGGCAACGACCCTGGAGCCCACCGCAATGGCGAACTACGATTTTCCACCGACCAGTCGCTACTACGCGATCGAGATCGCGACGCTGACCACCGAGGACGGCAGCGTCACGCCGTATCTGCGTCGCCGTTTCCTGCCGCCGGCCGAAAGTTTCGTGCTGCTGCACGAATACCGGGTCAGCGAGGGCGAGCGTCCCGATCACGTCGCCGCGCGCGAACTCGGCGACCCGGAAGGTTTCTGGCGGCTGTGCGACGCCAACGGCGTGATGCATCCGGACGAGCTCACCGACACCGTCGGCGAAACCGTGCGCATCACCTTGCCTGCCGGCATGCCGGCACCAGCGAGGGAGTAAGCCATGGTCAAGGGCATCCATCTGTCGCTGATGATCGGGCCGGCCTTGCCGGTGCCGGCGCCGCGCGTGGTGGTGGATGCGCTGCAGAGCGTGCAGATCACCAGCGGCAAGGACAAGAGCGGGTTCCAGCTGTCGTTCGCGGTGAGCAAGGACTCGGTGCTGCTCAACACGATGTTGCCGGCCGGTTATTTCGACCCGATCGCGACGCGCGTGATCGTGGTCGTCACCCTCGGCGGATTCCCGCATGTGCTGATGGACGGCATCGTCACCCGCCAGGAATTGGCGCCGAGCAGCGAACCCGGGCAATCGATGCTGACCATCACCGGCGAGGATCTCAGCGCCTTGATGGATCTGATCGAAGTGCCGCTGCCGTATCCGGGCATCCCCGATACCGTGCAGGCGTACACGATCCTGGCGCGCTATGCGGCGTTCGGCGTGATTCCGATCGCGATTCCGGGATTCATTCCGGCGCTCGATCTTCCGACCAAGAAGCACGAGTCGCAGACCAGCACCGACCTGGTGCATCTGAAGGGCATCGCCAACAAGAATGGCTTCGTGTTCTACGTCGAGCCCGGGCCGCTGCCGGGGCAAAGCATCGCCTATCTGGGCCCGAATATCCGGATCCCGGTGCCGCAGCCGGCGTTGAACATCAACATGGATGCACACACCAATGTCGACTCGCTGAGTTTTTCGCTCGACGGACTGGCGAAGGAAACGATGGTCGTGACGGTGAACGATCCGATCTCCGGCAAGGTCCCGATTCCGATTCCGATTCCCGGCATCAGCATTTTCCAGCCGCCGCTCGGCGCGCGTCCGACATTGCCGCTGAAAATCGTGCTGTCAAAGGATACGGACGGCGAATCGGTCCAGTTCACGATACAAAAAGTACTGGGCCGTCTGCTCAAGGGATCGGCGAATGCGATCACCGTCACCGGCTCGCTCGATGTGTTGCGCTACGGCCATGTATTGCGCTCGAAAATGATGGTCGGCGTGCGCGGCGCGGGCTTGGCTTACGACGGTATGTACTACGTCGACAGCGTCACCCACAAAATCAAGCGCGGCGAGTTCAAGCAGAGCTTCCAGCTCAGCCGCGATGGCCTGATCTCGCTGACACCGAAGGTGCCGACATGAAAACGTATCCGGGGCTGTACCGCGGCACGGTGATGCCCTTGCCCGATCCCGAATTCCGCGGGCGTCTGCTGTTGACGATTCCCGACGTGCTCGCATTCATACCATCGACGTGGGCCGAACCGTGCGCGCCGCTGTCCGGTCCGCCGGGGCCGATGGGCGTGTACATGGTGCCGCCGCCCGGCGCGGGCGTGTGGGTAATGTTCGAACAGGGCAATGTCAACAAGCCGGTGTGGATCGGCTGCCGCTTCGACACCACGGCGGACCCGCCGATCGACGCCAAACTGAGCAATCCGGTCAACCCGAGCATCGTCATCCAGACGCTGCTGAAGAACACCCTGGTGGTCAGCGACCTGCCGCCGACACCCATCACCGGCGGAATCATGCTGCGCAGCACGACCGGCGCGATGATCGTGGTCAACGACAGCGGGATTTATCTCAACAACGGCAAGGGCGCGATGATTTCGATGATCGGCAAAGCCATCGATTTCAACGTCGGCGCGATGACCATCATTTGAGGACCGACCGATGCCCGGCTTCCTGCTTCACGTCAACGCGGTGATGACCTGCATCCATGGCGCCGGTCAGGCCAAGATCGCACCCACCCAACCGCGCGTGCTGGTCAGCGGCCAAGCAGTGGCGACGATCCCGCCGGGACTGCCGACGACCGTGGTCGCCGGTTGTCCATTCACGTTGCCCAACGGCAAACCGCAGCCCTGCGTGACCGTGCGCTGGTCGCTGCCGACCGCGCGGGTGAAGGTGATGGGCTTGCCGGCGATGGTCGCGCCCGCGCCGGGGCCGGGGCCGGGCATCTGCCAGAGCGTCGAACAGATTCCGCAGGGCGCGCCGATCGTCGGCGCGATGCAGGCGCGCGTGTTCGCGATGTAGATGCCCGTGCGGCGATGCCAAGCAGTCGAAAGAAGAAATCGAAACGAACGCATGCAGCACGGCAACAGGAGAACCGCAATGGACATCGACTTCCCGTTTCATCCCGACGGTCGCGGACGCAGCGCCGACGCCGAGTACGCGCATCACGTGCGCGACATGATCGAGCAGCTGGTGTTCACCAACCCGGGCGAGCGCGTGAACCGTCCGGATTTCGGCAGCGGCCTGCTGCAGCTGTTGTTCGCGGCGAACAGTCCGGAGCTGGCCGCGACCGTGCAGTTCACCCTGCAGGCGGCGCTGCAGCGCTGGCTGCAGGACGTGATCGAAGTGCGCTCGCTGCAGGTGGCGGCAAACGATGCAGCGGTCACCGTGCAGGTCGGCTATCTGCTGCTGCGTACGCGCGAAGAACTCGACGCCACATTCACCCGCGCGATCTGAACAACGCACGCCGCACGCATTGTTCGAAATATTGGTAAAGGAGCCGACGATGAGCATCAGCTGCTGCAACGACCCCAGACGCGACGCCGTCCGCCGCTTCCGTGGGCGCACGGGCCTGGATTTCGTCGAAGTCTCCGCCGACCAGCGCACGCTGTTCGTGTATTTCCTCGGCAAGCTGCCGCCGGAGTTCGCGCAGGACGGCCCGGCGCTCGTCGAGCATCTGCGCATCGAAGGCGGCAGCCGAGTCACCGACATCCGCATTCTCGATGTCGATCCGCATCCCAGCGACGACCCTGAGGTGGACGATTGGCTGACCGTGCGATTGGATCGCCATGGAGATTTTTCGCGCTACACGCTGCATTTGCGCGACATCGACGGACTGGATCCGATGTACGCGAGTGCGACGTTCTCGTTCAAGGTCGGTTGCCCTTCGGATCTGGATTGCGCGCCGATCGACGCTTGCGTCGAGACGCCGCCGACGGAGCCGGCGATTCCGTATCTCGCCAAGGACTACGCGAGTTTCCGCCGCTTGATCCAGGACCGCCTGGCGCTGATCGCGCCCGACTGGAACGAACATCATGTGCCCGATCTGGGCGTCGCGCTGACCGAACTGCTCGCCTACACCGGCGATTACCTGAGCTATTACCAGGACGCGGTCGCGACCGAAGCCTATCTCGACACCGCGCGCCAACGGATCTCGGTGCGCCGCCATGCGCGTCTGGTCGATTACCGCCTGCACGAAGGTTGCAATGCGCGCGCCTGGGTGGTGGTGGAAACCGA
>JBAQRU010000090.1:0-1711 GCA_049296025.1 Lysobacteraceae bacterium
TCGCCGGCTTTTACCCGCGCACCGCTGTTGCGGAAGAAGCCTTCCGTTTCAAGTTTCTTCATGTTGTCGTAGGCGGCAAAATTTACCGCTTCGGCGATCTCGTCCGCCGTGCCCGGCGCGCCGGTAAAACTCAGGATGCGCTGCAACTCGCGCCCCGGATCGCTCCGCATGTCTTCGTAGCGCACCAGCAGCAGGTCGGCGACTTCGGCGCGCGATGCGGCCCAGTCGTTGAAGTAGTCGATGATGCGCGGCAGGCCCACCTGCGGGTCCATCACAAAATCGAAAACGCTGATATCGGCGCCGTGGGGCGGATAGTCGTTGAGGAATTTTTTCCGTGGCTGAATGCGGAACTGCCACTGAAAGAATTGCGACACCGCGACATCGCGCGGATCGCGTACTTGCAAAACGATTTTCTTGCCGGCGAAATGCGCTTTCGAATGCCAGTTGCCGGTGTAGTCGCGCAGGTAATTGTTGTGAGTGAAAAATACCCGCGGCGCGGCCGGATTCCGTCGGTGGAGGTTATCGAAATCCAGCAATTCGGAGGCGGGCAGGCCGTAGCGCACCTGATAGAAACGCGACAGCATCACCCGCAGCCAGGTCCGCCCGCTCTTGCCCCAGGACATCAGTACCCAGTCCGCCGGTTGCAGGCGGCGGTATTCCAGCCAGCCCCGCAGCCAGCGTTCGGACGCCTTGCGCCGCTCGCGCGACGCAAAAGGACAAACCGCGCTGGCGGCGTGGAGCGCGATGCGGCCGTAATCAGTCACGGGCGGCATCTCGCGGCGCGGCGGCTGCGGGCGTTTCGCTGTAACCAAAGCTCGGCGCGAGTCGAGCTGCGACCAGTCCGTCGATTTCCGCGAGTTGCTGGTCGTCGAAATAATCCCGATAGCCGCCCACCTTGGCGCGACGCACCTTGTAGGAGTCCGGGTTGCCCGGATCGGCGGCCTTGAGGCGGCTGCCGCTGCGCCAGAAATAATTGGTCTCTTCCTTTTTGCGCAGATTTTCCACCGTGGCGAACTCGACCGCGTCGGCGATGGCGGCGGCATCGGGCTCCATGCCCAGAAACGCCACCAGACGGCTCAATTCGGGATGCGGCGTGGCGCGCAGGTCCTCATAGCGCAACAGCAGGGATGCGTGGATTTTGGGCAATTCGCGTTCCCAGAGATTCATGAATTCGATGATGTGGGGCAGACCCTGGTGTTCGTCCATCACAAAATCGTAGATGGAAATATCGGTGCCGTGGCTCGGATACAGGTTCAGTGCCTTTTTGTACGGGCGCATCCGATGCTTCCACTGGAAGAACTGCGACACCGCGACATCCTGGGGGCGGCGCGCCAGCAGCACGGTTTTCTTGGCGTAGAAATCCTTCTTTGAATCCAGGTTTCCGGTGTAGGTGCGCAAATAGTTGTCATGGGTAAAAAATATTTTCGGCACCGCCGGATTGATCTTGTGGTAGTTGTCGAAGCCGAACAGGATGTTCTCCGGAATGTTGCAGGCGAGCTGGAAATAGCGCGACAGCATGGCGCGCACCCAACTGCGTCCGCTCTTGCCGTAGGAGGCGAAGACGTGATCGCAGCGCTGGTATTTCCAGTATTCCTCGCGGCCGCGACGCCAGCGATCGAGCGCGAGCCCGCGCTGTTCGGGCAGCACATGACTGGCAAGCCGAACCAGGCGTTTGGTGACGTGTTTGTTGATCACAAGCATGGGGTGGATC
>JBAQRU010000091.1:0-6576 GCA_049296025.1 Lysobacteraceae bacterium
AATTGATGTTGAATTGGTTGAGCAGTACTCCGGGTCGCGGTTCCAAACCGGCTGCCACCATGGCATCACGCAATCTTTGGGCAAATTCAAGCTTGTTGTTCATGCACTGAAATTAAATTTCAGTTGCGTCTTTGTTAAACCTCTTGTTGTACTATTGGTTCAATACTTTGTTTAACTACTTGTTGAATCGCGCGGTTCCCGTGTTCCATCGCCGGGTTTAGCTATTCAGCATTTTGCGCAAGCTCTTCATGCCCAAATCCCTGCTCGAACAACTCCCCGAAATCGTGGCCAGTGGCCGCAAAGAAGCCGAAAAAATCCTGGAGGGCCTTGAGAGTCGTCACCGCGTGTCGCTGCAAACCCGTGAGGTGGTGCTGCCGGCCAAAGACAGTGCGGTGCAGGATTGGGTAACGGCGCAAAAGCGCACGGTTCAGCGCGAAGTGTTTGCACCGGGTCAGACCAGCCTGATTGAAAACCCGCAGCCGATGCTGGGGGATGCTGCCGCATCCGTTCGTCCTGAGCCGCCTGTCCTGAGCGCAGTCGAAGGGGGCGAAGGGCAACCCTGGACCAACCGCCTGATCTACGGCGACAACCTGCTGGCCATGGCGGCGCTGCTGGCGGGCGATGACAACACGCCATCGTTGCGCGGCAAGGTCGATTTGATTTACATCGACCCGCCGTTTGACAGCAAGGCCGACTACCGCACCAAGGTCACGCTCCCCGGCATGGAACTGGAGCAAAAGCCCACCGTCATCGAGCAGTTTGCTTACTCCGACACCTGGAGCGACGGCACCGCCTCCTACCTCGCCATGATCACGCCCCGGCTGATTTTGATGCGCGAGCTGCTGGCCGATACAGGCTCGATTTATGTGCATCTGGACTGGCATGTGGGGCATTACGTGAAACTGGTGTTGGATGAGGTGTTTGGCAGAACAAACTTTAAAAGAGAAATCGTATGGGATAGAGGGAATCCGTCGGGCGGCAAAGCAAAGGCACAAAATTGGATTCATTGCCATGACATGATTTTCTATTACGGGAAAAGCGATGAGCCATTTTTCAACAAGATATATGAACCTTACACGGATGAGTACATAACCGAACGATTTATCCATGATGACGGTGATGGTTTGGGGCGGTATCGACTGCAAGGCAGTGGCGACCAAATACGGAAACAGCATCTTTCTGAGTCGAAGGGGAAAGCGGCTACATCTGTGTGGCAATTGCCAGGTATCAACGTGATGGCGAAAGAACGTATCGAATACGCGACGCAGAAGCCTGAAAAATTGCTTGACCAAATTCTCAAGGCCTCATGCCCCGAAGGTGGCATCGTTGCCGACTTCAACGGCGGCTCCGGCACCACCGCTGCCGTCGCCGAAAAGCTCGGCCGCCGCTGGATCACCACCGACCTCGGCAAGCCCGCCTGCATGATCATGCGCAAACGCCTGATTGACCAGGACGCCAAGCCCTTTCTGTACCAGGCCATCGGCGACTACCAGGTGGAGGCGGCCAAGGCGATGCTGGGGCGGGACTTTCGTATTGGCGATTTGTCACAAATCGTGCTTTCGCTCTATGGCGCGCTGCCGCTGCCACCCGACGTGAATCCGCAGCGCAACCTGGGCCAGATCGCGGGCATGGCCTTCGGCGCAGGCAAAAGCAGCAAAACGCTGGTGCTGGCCGATTCGCCCAACAAACTCACCGGCGCCGCCACTTTGAAGAAGGCGATTGCCCAGCGCGACAACCTGATGGGCGGCTGGGACCGGGTGGTGGTGCTGGGCTGGAACTTTGAGCCCAGCATTGGCGAGACCATCACCGCGCTTCATGATGACCGGCTGGAAGTGCTGGTGATTCCGCCCGACCTGATGGATCGGTTGAAGAAAAAAGGCGGCATCGACAAGCTGCGCGGGCAGGTGCGGTTTTCTTCGCTGCAATACCTGACGATTCACCCGATTGAACGGCAAGCCCTCACCCCAACCCTCTTCCAGGGGGAGAGGGGGCAACACCAGGAAACGCTCACCGTCAAACTCAAAAACTACGTGTTGCTGTCGCCCGAAGCCATCAACTTGGACGACGCCAACCGCGTCAAGCTGCAGGCCGTCATCAACCAGGAGCCGCTGGCGCTGATCGAATACTGGGCGGTGGACCCCGACTACGATGGCCGCGTGTTCCGCTCGGTCTGGCAGGACTACCGGGGCAACACCGCCAACGATGAAGATGCGCTGCGGGTGGTGACTCAGGCGGTGGTGACAACTTCCGCAAAAGTCGGCCCACGCAAGGTGTGTGTGCGGGTGGTGGATGTGTTTGGCTTTGAGGCCGAGGTGGTGGTCACCATTTGACGCGCACATCAAGCCAGTGGTCACGGTCAAAGGAATTCCTGATTAGCAATGAAGTTCAGCCATTCACCATCCAGGCGAAAAAGCGCTAAGAATTGCCCTAGGCGAAGGCTTGCCGGGCAAACTCACGACTTGAAATTGACAGAGATGCGTCTGAAAGCAGCACCGACTGGGGTTTTTTGTGTGCTGGCTGAACTTCATTGCTAATCAGGAAGGAATTTCAACAACAAACAAGGGAGGCAATTTCATGAAGACACCCAAACAGCTCAGAAGCGATATTCAAACGCTCACCACGCACTTGTCGCAAGTGCAGGCAGGCTTGCTTGGCCGTTCCAACATCAAAGGGGCCCGCATTGGCAAGGAGTGCAAGCGCACCGCCGAGGCGCTGGGCGCACTGCTAAAAAGTCAGCAGGTGCCTGACACCTATAAGGTGGCGGTGGTGGGGCGCTTTAAAGCCGGCAAGTCATTTTTTGTCAATGAATTGTTGGGCCTCAGACTTTCCAGCGAGGGCACCTTGCCTGAAACTGCTGCGGTGACCACTTTCCGGTATGGCTCAGAGGTGCGGGCCAGTATTCGATTTTTGCGGTCGCAGACTTGGCAAGAGCTCAAAGCGCTGAATGCCCAGGACGATCGTCATGTGGACGCACAGCGGGTGCGCAATTGGTTTGATTTCAGCAAGCCAAAAAAACCAAAAGACAAAGATGGCGTACCCTTGCCCCCGGCGCCGCTGCCAGATTTGGCGGCGCTGGAGCGTCGGTTCGTCACCGACCGGGGGGAGGTGGTCACGCTTAACTTGCCGGCGGGTGCTACCAAAAAAGCCACTATCGAATTTCAGCGCATGCTCAAGGAATACACCTCATCGGGCAGTCCGCTGCACTGCTTGGTCGATTCCATTGACTTGCAAGCGCCGTCTGATATTTTGGCGCAAGGGGTGGAGTTGATTGACACCCCTGGGCTGGGTGATACCGAGCGTTTTCGCGTGACGTTGACCGAGCAAACCGTGGCGGGTGTGGACGCAGTGCTGTTTCTGACCAAGTCTGGTGCCGCCTATGACCAGTCGGAGAAGGAGTTTTTGCTGTCACTGCTACGCAAGGGGACAGTGCGCCAGTTGATTGTGGTCATCACCCAGTTTGATGAAACTTACGCAAAGGTCCTCAAGGAAGCGGCCGATGATGATGAAGAGCCCACGCCCATTGCCCACTGCATTACGCGAGAACGTTTGCGCATCGAAGCGGCGATTGCCGACACCTTGAAAGACCTGGCCCAAGACGAATCTTTGCAACGTTATCAAGAGCAATTAGGTGACGTGCCGATCGTATTCACCTCGGCGCGTTTGCACCGCGATGCAAACGAAAGCCGCAGTTTGCCGTTTCAAATGCACCCGCAAGACCCGGGCGGCGTGCGTGATCTGCACAGGAGCTTGCTGACCCTGCTGGGCACCGAGTCACGCCTGGCCCAAACCGCTGAAAACCTGGTGCATGGGGCGCGTACCATTTTGCTGGACTTGCAGGCGGTGATGCAAGCCCGCCTGAAGGCCTTGAATAACACCCCGAACAAGGAGGTGGCTGAACAAAAGCTGGCCACCTTTCGCGAGGAATTTGGGCAGGCTGGCCAACGGTTTACCGGGGCTGTTGAGCTGCAAGTCCAGTTGCTCGACAACCGACTAACCGAGCAAAGTCGGCGCGACACCACCATGCTAGAGTTCATTGGTGTGCTGGCTGAGCAGCCCCTGCGGGATTTTGAATCCAACGACATGGGCCGCCATTGGCGCACACGTCGCTCGGGTTACTGGGGCTACATGACGGGTCTACAGGGCCAGGTAGCAAATCAGGTGTTTCCGAAGGTGCAACAAATGTTGACCGAGCACACCACGCTCTTTGGTCAGTTTGCCGCCCAGTTTGAGGTGCAACTGGCCAAGCTGGCCAAAGAAAGCGACCGCATCACCACCCAGCTTGATCTGGGGGCAGGCGTGCCACTGGATGTGACGGGACGATTGCAAACGTCACTCAAGCGAACCTTTGAGCGGGCTCAGGAAAAGATGGCCGCTGAGGAATTAAAAGTATTGCAGCTGCTGGAGAATTTTGTCAACGACGAGGTGTCGGATCAAATCACGGCCTGCCGCCGTGCGGTGGCTGACATCTGGGATCGCGGCACGGTCGATCGCCAAAATGTGGCAGTCAAAGGCTTTTACCGTGACGTCAGAGGCATGTTGCGTAAGGCATTACTGGACTATCTGAGCGACAGCAAACAGGCTTTTGATCAATTTTTGCTGGACGAAGGGAAATCTGCCCCGCGTGATGCTTTGGACGATGTGCAATTGCTGTTGGAGCAGACAGCAGATCACATTCTGGCGGCGACGACTGAGCACCTGGCCGAAATTGCAGGCTCGGCGCAGGCCTTGATTGGTCAGATTGATGCGGATGTGGTTCAGGTCCTGGACCTGACACAAAGCTTGGCTTTGATAGCCAGCGAAAAGACCGAACCAGCGCTACCCGCGCAACCGGTCGAACCAACAGTGGAGTTGATCGCGACAGAACCCGCCCCCGACTGTGCGACAGATTCAAAGGCGACGCCGTCAGTGGCCATGCAGTTGGTCCCAGGGCCTGATTGGTCGCAGCAGGTGCGCACCCAGGCCACCGTCATGGTGAGCCGCATGCAACTGGTCGAAAACGCAACGGGTTGGCCTTTTGATCGTTTGTTTGAACCGCGGTTTTTACAAGGTGCCTTGCGCTTGTCGCTGGTCGATCCTTACCTGCATACGGCCAATCAGTTACGCAATTTCAATGAGTTTTTGGTTCATGTTGCTGAATGCGCTCGCCCCAAAGAAATGGAGGTGGTGACCATCGCAGCACCAGCCGAAGACTTTGAGCGCCAAAGACAGGTCTTTTCAGCAGCAACGCGTGACATGTTCGATCAATTCGGGGTGGCTCTGACGGTTCGATTCGACACGGGTCTGCATGATCGCTGGCTGGTAACTGACCATGGCGTGTTGTTCAAACTTGGGCGCGGTCTGTATGTGTACAAAACCGCCATGGGGCTGGCAGCACATCGCCCTGCACTCAGGCGGGTACGTGCGACAGAAAACGATGTCTTTGTGCTACCCGGGCACGTGTTGGCGACCACCGATCTCCAGAAAGCTCGCACATGATGACATTTGACCAACTTGCCCTTTCCACTGCCCTTACGGCCAAATCCCACCAGCTATGCCTGGGCCTGGAGTCCGGTGCGGCCGACATTCTGGAGCTGGTGACGCCCACCACGGCCGAGCTGTTGTTATGGTGGTTTGGCGACGATATGGTGCTGGCGCGCAGCGGGCTGAACTTTCATGCCGGGCAAAAGCAGGCCATTCTGAACGCGATCGTGGCGCACGAGGTGCTGGGCAAGGACCATGACACATGGACGCTTCTTGACCTCTACAAAAATGTTGCCTCTGATGCGTTGCTGACCGGCACGCGTCTGAACGAGGTCGCACAGGCCAAACATGCGCATCCCAAATACTGCTTCAAGATGGCTACCGGAACCGGCAAGACCTGGGTGCTGCAGGCGCTGATGATCTGGCAACTGCTCAACAAGACGGCGGCGCTGGCCGAAGGTATTGACGACGCACGCTTTACCCGCCAGTTCATGGTGGTGGCGCCTGGCTTGATCGTTTACGAGCGGCTGCTGGACGCGTTTTGCGGCAAGTTGATTGAAAACGGCAATGGTTCGCGCGACTTTGCCAGCTCGGACATTTTTAAATTTGCAGACTTGTTCGTGCCTGACGCACACCGTGACGTGGTGTTTGCTTTTGTGCGTGGCAATGTCTGCAGCAAAAGCGAGATCGGCCTGAAGGCTACCGGCAACGGCATGATTGCCATCACCAACTGGCACCTGTTGAATGAAGGCGATGTCGCCGAAGACGTTGAAGAAATCGAAGCCCTGGGTGCCCCGCTGGACCCGCAGCAAGTCATTGAAGCGGTTCTGCCCCTCACACCCGGACGCGCCACCGGCAACAGTCTGGAGGTGCTGGACCGCCGTTATGCGCGCGGCAATGTGCTGGAGTTCCTGGCGGGTTTGCCCGAGTTGATGGTGTTCAACGACGAGGCCCACCACATTCATGAGTTCAAGCGCGAGGGTGAGTCGACCGAGGTGGAATGGCAAAAGAGTCTGACAAAAATTGCCGAAACCAAGGGGCGGCGTTTTGTGCAGGTTGATTTCTCAGCCACGCCCTACAACGACGTGGGTGCGGGCAAAAACAAGCGCAAACGGT